>CAZTEN010000226.1:0-3382 GCA_964612495.1 uncultured Tissierella sp.
CAAAACCATATATGCGGCAATGCCGCAATGTCCACAGATAATATATCCGTTCCCTTATCGCTTAAAAATCCTAGTATTTCTACTACCTTTCCCTCAGGATTTCTCCTTAGCTCAGGCCATCTAGTGACTTCTACTACAACCTTTTGTCCGTTTTTAGCACCACCTGTCGCTGCTTTTGGGATAAATATATCATAAGCTATCCTATGCTCGTCAGGGATTAAAAATCCAAAGTTTCCATTGTCCTCAAAGGTTCCAATAATAGTATCATTTGCTCTTTCTAAAATCCTTACTATTTCACCTTCTTGACGCCTTCCCGATTCTTGTCTTCTTGTAAGATTGGCTACTACAATATCTCCATTCATTGCACTGTTCATATTTTCAGCAGAGATAAAGATATCATCCTTGGTCTTATCACTTGGAATTACAAATCCAAAACCCTTTTCATTCCCTTGGAGTTTTCCAACAACAAGATAATCAGAATTAATAAGGCCATATTTTTCCTTATTGTTTCTAATAATAATTCCTTCCTTTTCCATGGACTCCAATATCTTAAAAAATGCCTTGGCATCACTTTTCTCAATTCCAAATTCTATAGCCAATTCCTCCCTAAGCATTGGTTTATACTCTCTCTTTTCCATAAGTTCTAAGATATTTTCTCTAATACTCATCTAAATTCCTCCTAGGTTTCTTCCTACCTATAGTATTTACCCCTTTTATATAAAAAAATGTAAGATATTCGAAAATATCTTACATCCTTTATTCACACCCCGAAAAGAGAATTAGGTCCTTATTTTATACCTCTATTTACCTTTCCTCCATATTGAGTTCGGCTAAATAGATTAGCATCGAAGGTGTACATATTCTTATTCTTTTCTGCATGGGTTTTGATTGCTATATTTATAAGCTCGTTTATAAGCTTACTAAATGGATATCCCTTGCCATCCCAAAGATAGAAAGCTATAGAACCGGGCAAGGTATTTATTTCATTTACATATACCTTATTGTTTCCATCTACTAGAAAATCTATTCTTGAAGTTCCGCTTCCATCTATGGCTATGAAAGCCCTCTTAGCTAGGTCTTCTATCTCACTTCTAAGACCATCATCTATTTCAGCAGGTATTACCCTTCTCTTTCCTTCAGTTTTGCTATTTTTGCCACCGCTTATATATTTATCCTCAAAGCTCAATATTTCCTTCCAACCAAGGGGCTCTTCACATAGTGATGCCTGAACTACTTCATCATAACCCATTACTGCACAATTTATTTCCCTCGGGTTTTCAACTGCCTTTTCAATGATAATCTTTCTATCATAATTAACCGCTATTTCTATAGCGGACTTTAATCCATCTCTATCATTAGCTTTATTGATACCTATAGAGGATCCAAGATTTGCAGGCTTTACGAAAACAGGGTATCCTATCTTATCTTCTATATCACTTATTACCTTATCATTATCCTTATCCCAGCTAGTTCTATAAAACCACATATAATCTACTACCGGAATATCATAGGATTTGTATACATCCTTCATTACTATCTTATCCATTCCCACCGATGAAGCCAATACCCCACCCCCAACATAAGGAATGTTAATAAGCTCAAATATACCCTGTGTACATCCATCTTCTCCATAGGTTCCATGAAGAGCCGGAAATATAACATCTAAAGTATCTACTACCTTCTTGCCGAACAAGCCTAATTCATCGGGATGAAGGTATATATTATGGTCATTTCTGTTTTGAGATAATACTATTTTCTTAGTATCCTTGAAACTTCCTTCTTTATAAGTATTAAAATTCTTAAGAGAGTTTCCGGTTAACCATTTTCCTTCCTTAGTTATATATATAGGAACAGCCTCATAATTATTTTTATCTAAATTTTCCATAACCTGCATTCCGGTTATTACAGACACCTCATGCTCAACACTGGTTCCACCAAATATTACTCCTACCTTTTTCAAAATCTAAACCCCCTTTAAGTTTCTGAAAGCATTGCACTGCAATTAGGCATTTTACACTTTACCTCTTTATTCGCTGTAGTTATCGGGTAAATCATTTTCAAACAAGACAACATCTTTAGGCTTAGCAATTTTACCTATTTGAGCAGTAGCTTCTTCTAAGTTATTTACAACAAAAATATTTGATTTGTTATAATTCGTCTCCATAATACCTTCATAAATAGGTCTTGTGCGCTTTTCCCCAACTAATATTACATAATCACAGACCTTACCAATATTGACACCAAACTCCCTATTAGCAGACTCCTCCATCTCACCAAGTTCAACCATTCCTGGAGTGACAATAATCTTCTTACCTTCCTTAAACTGGCTAAGAACTTCCAGAGCTGCCTTTGTTCCTATTGGATTGGAGTTAAAGGCATCGTCAATTATAATAATTCCTGTACCTGGATTTATGATATTTAGTCTATGCTCAACCGGTTCTATCTTTCCTATTCCCCTGCTAATTTCTTCAAATGTAAGACCTAGAATCTTTGCCACACAAGCACCGGCAAGAATATTATATATGTTATGCTTACCTAATAACTTCGTAGTACAATTTATGCTATTTCCTTCCTTATCCTTTAAGGTAAAAGTGGACCCCAGTTCCGAAACTACAATATTATCTGCATACATATCCAGCTTTTCCACGTTATCTAATCCATAAAGAAGTTTTTCTTTAAAAGTCTTATCTGCAAGTTTTTTAATATATTCATTATCATAATTAAAAATTGCAACCCCATCTGTAGGCAGTTCTTCAATAAGCTCGTACTTAGTCTTCATTATATTATCTATATTCTTAAAGGTTTCAATATGTACCGGTCCAATTGATGTAAGCACACCTATTTTGGGCTGTACAAGTTGGGCTACCTCTCTAATCTCTCCAATAACCTTGGCTCCAAGCTCAGCAACAAAGACCTCATGATCAGGTCTTAAACTGTTGTTAATAACCTTTGAAAGCCCCATAGGGGTATTGTAGGATTCAGGTGTATTCAACACCTTAAACCTCTCTGAAAGAATTGTCCCAATAATGAACTTAGTAGAGGTTTTTCCAAAACTTCCTGTTATACCTACTACATTAAGGTCATCTCTACTTTTGATAATATTTTGTGCAGAGACATAGTAATTCATATTTATTTTTTCTTCAACCGGTTTCATTATTGAGGTTGAAAAATACATAAATAGTGGCTGTAATCTATATACTGCATAGGATAATACTGCAAGTATTATTATGAATATATAGGTGGATAAATTGTTTGCAATAAGTAAATAAACTAAGATAGGCAATAAAAGCACCAAAACTCCCACCAAAATATTCATCCTATATAATCTAGTTGCTCTTTGAGTAAATACCAGTGGTTTCTTTACAGGCTGAGTACTTTTTTT
>CAZTEN010000227.1:0-3353 GCA_964612495.1 uncultured Tissierella sp.
TACAAAGTGAACATATCTGTTGTCATTAACTATTATTGAAGTTAATCCTCCTTTAGTGTAAATTATTCCGTCCATGCCGTTGATAGTAATTTCTTCTGTTGTTATACCCTCTGTATCAACTGCCATACTTACGTTGAATGTAAGTTGTTCAATCGAAATTTCCTGTCCTTCTTCATTAGTATAAAACAAAAAGTGCATTGACCTCATATCATCAATTACTTCCGTAAGCACATACCCCTCTGGTATATATGCAGGGATATATACTTCTTCAATCTTCTGCGGAACCTCTATATTATCCTCATTTTCAAACAGGATTTCCGAAAATTCAGTATATATTTTTTCAGTAAGCCTTATTACAGGCATCCTTACTGCTTCAACGCTCATGGATGCTGTTAAAACTATCAATATTAATGAAGCAGCTGCAATACTTCTTCTTATTTTAAATCTGTTTATATTTATATATTTAATATTTGCTTTTTTTATTAAATGCTTCATCTTTTTTTCAAAATCAACAGAAAAGCTGTGATAATCATTTAAGTTTGATGGAATGGTTTCAAGTTCCCTTTCCATGGAAACTATTAGTGCTTCTTTTAGCATTTGATTAGACATATGGACTCACCTTTCCTAAATTAATGAGTATATTTTTACATTTCAACAGCATTTTCATGAATACTACGTTCCTTAATCACGGCAGCATTCTCATGAATAATATGACTTTTAAGCTCTTTTCTCCCGCAATTAAGCTCCCCAAGCAGCTCATCACAGGAATAATCCGCTACAGGCATGTTATCTGATAATTCATATTCCAACACATCTTTCCAAACAACTACAACCCTGTTAATAGGTTTAAGCTTTAATAAAGCACTCTGAATTCCATCTATATTATCATTATAACAAGTAAATGGTTTATCAAGAAATATCTTCACCAATTCTTGAATTGTTGACTGAAACGTATTTTCAGTAACCCTATATTCCCCATTTGATTCCTTGATTGAATTAGTTATTGCTGTTGCAGCTATTTCAGAAGCAGCATCTTCTTCACCGGTCAGCCTGAATGCAACTGTATATACTTTCTTAAAATATAATTCCATATTCATTGTTCTCCTGCCTATATCTAAAAAAATTTTGTCCTATACTATATAAACAATTCAGAAATAGTTTTGGGGACAAAATTTAATTAAAATTTATTTTAAATTTTCAGCCAGCCTTTTCCTTCCCCTTTGAAGCCTTTTCTTTACTGCTTCATTTGATATGTTTATCAATCTTGATATCTTTTGAGTGTTCAAATCTTCTACATAAGATAAATATAATACATCCCTATAAATCATAGGTAAACTTGTAATTTGTTCTACGATGGAATCAACAGACAGTTTTGATAAAACCTCGTCCTCTAGACTAATATCATCTTTTATATTTTCTTCAAGCTCATCTATATCAACAGTCTTGTTTTGTTTTTTAAGCATATTGAGAGAAATATTTCGAACTATTACAACAACATATCCCTTTGTGCGATTACTGCCTACCTCATTAATGTTGTCCATACTTTTTGCAATATTAATAAATGCATTATGCACAGCATCTTCTGAAAGATAATCATCCTTCAAAATACTTTTCGCTACATAAAACATAGTATGTTTGTAACTATTATAAATTTGTTCAAATTTGCTTTTCTGTTCTTCTGTTTCTATTAGATTTAAATAAATAAGCATGCTTGCCCCTGTAAAAAAGGCTGACACAGGCTCCTTAGCCAAATCAGCCGCGAATTTTCTCTACCAAAAACCTATCTATATATTCTTCCTGTTATTTGTAGTATTAATTTTAAACCCAAGTACAAATCAAAGATTTGTCATTCTGAGCATTAGCGAAGAATCTCATGTTTTCAACATTCTATAGATTCTTCACTGCGTTCAGAATGACAAAAACAGAGTTATTGTGTTATAAGTATATTATTAAACATTGTAATAAAAACATTATTAAAATATATCTGCTAATTCTATTTTTAGGTCTTCAAATATCGTTGATCTTACAATATCATTCTTAGAAAATATTAAAGGTTCCGAGTAAACACTGTTTTCTTTTAGTGTAAATACTTGCACTGTGCTGTTTTGTGGTGATACTATCCAATATTCTCTTATACCTGCATTCATATAAATTCCCATTTTTTTAATAAAATCAACAGATGCAGTAGATGGTGATAACACCTCCACAACAAGCTCAGGTGCTCCATTATAGCTTTGCTCACCTAATCCGGTTTTATCACATATTACGGTCAGGTCCGGTTGTACCTTAGATGTATTATTATCATGGCTTAATACTACATCAAAGGGAGCTACAAAATGTCTGCATTTTCTTCCTTTAAAATAAATTCCAAACTCTGTAGAAAGGTTAGTGACAACTGTTTGATGAATTACAGAAGGAGCTGATAACAAATAAACCTTGCCATCAATATATTCCAAATTATCATTACTGATTTTATCAAATTCTAAAAAGTCTTCATAAGTAAGTTTTTTTTCTAACGGAAACATCTTTTCACCCCTATACCTTTCTCTTGCTAAGTGATTTTTACATATAAAGTATATCATTTTATATACCTTTTATCTATAGTTATTACTTATTTCAATTATAAATTTATCATATATTCTCAAGTAAAATCTTTTAACTTGATAACTATCATACTATCTTTTATCCATTTGTATTCATTCCTCATACGTAAAGTAATCTAATTTTGATTCAACTTCCAAAATAAATTTGTGAAAATACTCTCCAATTTCAATCATCCGTTCATCGCTAAGGTCAATTATTTTTTCACTGTACTGAATGGAATCAGGGTTAATATATTCAGGATACAGTTCAGCAGCTTCAGCATAATTTGGTGCTGGTGTAAGTACCATTTCAATAATTTCCTTTGTGTCAAGAGCTATTTTGAAATAAACATCCGGACCTGTAATAGCGCCGGCAGCAGGTACAAGTCCTGTACTTACAGTAATAAAAAATTCCATAGCATTTTCATTATTTATTATTCTTGCACCACCTTCATTAGAATAACCAAATCCTTCTGTGCCGAATTCTTCAAAAATTTTCAATCCTGCAATATATATTGACCTGCTCTCATAATCATAGGAAATGTATTCTGCAATGTCATTTTTTATAGGTTCATTGCGGTTTATCTTTCCCGACTCATGCTCATCTGTAATTTTATCTATAACAAAATCAGACATTTCTACTTGCTGCCATTCGTCATTTTCTATTGCAGGATTTTTGGAATATAAAGTTATAGTATCATCATCATCAATAACAGCTTTAAAATAAAAATTCATATTTTGCGGCTGCAAATATTCATCATAATATGTTTG
>CAZTEN010000228.1:0-3315 GCA_964612495.1 uncultured Tissierella sp.
TCCATTCTTAGGCAAGACATAGTGTATAAGGGGCTCAATATTGGCAGTAGGGAAACCAATCTTATTGCCTATTCTCTTTCCTGGTACTACTTTTCCTAATATAGAATAATTTCTACCTAAAAATCGACTAACTTGTTTCATATCTCCATTCAAAATAGACTTCCTAATCCTAGTACTACTAACAATTTCTCCGTCTATGTAGATAGGTTCTAAAACATTTACCTTAATACCATATTTATTACCAAATTTCTTAAGCATTTTGGTATCTCCAACTGCCTTATAACCAAATCTATAGTCAGTTCCAACTACAACAGCCTTTACATTTAGATTTCCAATCAATATTTTAGTCACAAATTCCTCAGGGGAAAGCTTCATCATTAGTTCATCAAATTCCATTGTATATATTCTATTAACTCCAAGAGTTTGAATAATATCATATCTTTGTTTTTTACAGGTTATTAACGAAGGTCCTTTACCGTCTATAATTGACTTAGTATGATTGTCAAACATAAGTACAGAACTAAGGTATCCATATTTTTTAGCAACTCTTATCATTTCTTTGATAAGTTCCTGATGGCCTATATGAACACCATCAAAATTACCAAGAGCGATTGCTGTTTCAAACCTTTTTTTATTATTAACATTTAATAATTCCACTCTATCACCTATAACAATACTTTATCCATTTTTAAATAAAAGTAACCTTCTATCATTAAAATTTTCCCTATTCCTATAAAACTTTGACGGCAATAGATTCTAAAAATATTATCCAATGAACACATATAATCATCTCCCATTGGGATTAAGGCACCATTAACCAATCTTGTATAAAACCCATCTGGTACATCAATTCTCTGTATATGTGAGATTGCTTCATCTAAAGGAATTAGAATATCAAGAACCTGTCCATTGTTCATGTTTTGTAATGTCTCCATTCCATAAGCATTTTCAATTCGGAAATTCCCTACTCCAGTCCTTAATAAATATGACATATATCCATATGTACCAAGACTTATTCCAATATCATCACATAGTGTTCTAATATAAGTACCTCTAGAACATTTTGTCTTAAATATTATCTCCTTACTATTATGGATATCCATAATAGTAAGGCTCTTTATGCTTACCTCTCTAGGTTTTCTCTCAACATGCTTACCTTCTCTTGCTAAGTCATAGAGTTTCTTTCCATCTATCTTCAAAGCGGAATACATAGGTGGAACTTGGAGAATATCTCCTTTAAAACTATTAAATACAGACTTTATTTCATCATCTGTTACCTTTTTAATCGATTTATTAGTAACTATGCCATCTGAATCCTGGGTATCAGTAGATACTCCGAGTGTAAGTTCTCCTATATATTCCTTGTCAACTCCTAATAGATATTCACTTATTCTGGTAGCCTTTCCAATGCATATTGGTAAAACACCTGTTGCATTAGGGTCTAGTGTTCCGGTGTGTCCTATTTTTTTTATCTTGAGTAATCTTCTAAAAAAGTAAACAGCATCATGAGATGTCATTCCTCTTGGCTTGAAAAAATTTATAACCCCATCCATATTATCACCACATATCTATAAGCTTTTGAACTATTAATCTTTCTGCCGTTTCAATATTATCATTTATACTGCAACCAGCTGCTCTAATATGTCCTCCTCCATTAAACTCTGAACATACTTTTGCAACATCTATATATTCCTTGCTTCTTAAACTTGCCTTAATGATTCCCTCATTATTTTCCTTAAGAAGGCATGCAACTTCTACACCTTTAATATCCTTTACAAAGGATATAATTCCTTCAGTATCCTCCATTTGTGCATTAGCCTTTTTTAGCATGTCCTGTGTAACCCTTACCGTAGCAATTTTATTATTATGATAGGTTTTTAAGCTTGAAAGACAATCTATAAAAAGATTTGTTCTTTCCATGCTTCTACTTTGATATAGATTTAGAATTATCTTGTTTTTATCTATACCCTTTCTTAATAGTTCAGCTGCGATTTCATGGGTACTATCAGTAACACTCTCGTACATAAAACTACCTGTATCGGTACTGATAGCAGTATAGATACAGGTTGCTATTTCCTCATCTATTTCTATACCCATTTGATTTAAAAACAGATAAACTATCTCACCAGTGGCAGCAGCCTTACTATCTACTATGTTGTAGTCAGCAAAGGCTGTATTGCTTATATGGTGGTCAATATTAATTGTATTCTTTGATTTGCTAACTATATCTTTCAATTTTCCAAGTCTATCTATATCACTACAGTCTAGAACTATTAGAAGTTCAATATCTTTCTCATCATATTCCTGAATCATATCAACATGTTGAAGAAATAGGTAATCAGATGGAATGATATCTGTTTTAATTATTTTAATCCTTTTTCCCATCTGTTTAATAGCTAAACCCATAGCTAAAATTGAACCTATATTATCCCCATCAGGACTTGTATGGGATATAATACTTATTTCATCAATGGATTTTATAAGATTTATAGCTTTCCTAATGATATTATTCATCTATTTTATCATTAATGTCTCTATTAACATCTGCAATAAGCTTTGACATTTCAATGGCTTTTTCAATGGATTCATCTAGGAAAAAACGTGGTTCTGGAGCATGTCTTAAGTCAATCCTTGCACCAATTTCCCTTCTAATATAACCCTTAAAGGGTATCCTCTTTTTCTTTGTCATCTCCCATAACGGAGACATATATCTTTGCAAAGCTTAGATCACGAGTCACCTCTACCCTAGAAACTGTGGTCATATGATTAATTCGCGGATCATTAATCTCATTGAATATTAAATCCGATACAACTTTTTTTACTTCTTCAGAGATTCTGTTAATTCTCTTTATATTCATAATAACACCTCTAATTGTTTTCTACTTCTTTAAGGATATAAGCTTCTAATGTATCTCCTTCTTTAAGGTCGTTATAGTTTTCCAATCCTATTCCAGCTTCATAGCCAGTAAGGACCTCTTTAGCATCATCTTTAAACCTCTTTAAAGAAGCTACATCTCCATCAAATATAACCACATCATTTCTGAGTAGCCTTACCTTAGCATTTCTTGCTATTTTACCACTTAATACATAGATACCACCGATTGAATTCCCATTTGGCAGTCTAAATGTCTGTCTTATTTGTGCTCTTCCAAGAATCTCCTCTACTATCTTAGGAGCATGCATACCCTTTACTGCTGCTTGAATGTCCTCTATTGCTTCATAAATAACTCTATATGTTCTAACATCAACTTCCTCTTTCTTGGCAACTTCAATAGCATTAAGATTAGGTCTAACATTAAATCCAATAACTATAGC
>CAZTEN010000229.1:0-3308 GCA_964612495.1 uncultured Tissierella sp.
TTCCTCATACTTATCCCTCCCTGATTTTAATTCACCAAAAGACGGTACAATTATTCTATGTACCGTCTTTTAAGTTCTGAATAATATTAATCTTAATATGTTTTAACACTCTAGATCCTATACTAACTTTTTTGCTGCTTCAATCGCCTTATCATAATCAGGATGTGTTTTTATTTCCTTGACATACTCAACATATCTCACAGTATTATCCTTATCCAGGACGACTACACCTCTTGCTAGAAGTCTATTTTCTTCCATTACAAAACCATAGTTTAATCCAAAGGATAAGTCCTTATGATCAGATAATGTTATCACCTTATCTATTCCATGTGCTCCACAAAATCTCTTTTGAGCAAATGGCAAATCCACCGAAATGGTTAATATTACTACTTCTCCTAATTCAGCCGCAGTTTCATTGAAGTTAATTGTTTGTAGTTCACATACTCCTGTATCTAATGAGGGAACCACGCTAATAATCTTTACCTTATCTCCTGCATCCTTTAAAGCATATGTGCTCATATCATTTTTTAATGCTATAAAATCAGGAGCCCTATCTCCAACCTTTACTTCCTTTCCTAAAAGCGTCATAGGTTCTCCACCCATAGTAACTATTCCTGTACGTTTATCCAAAGCAATACCCCCTAACGGTAATCTAATTGTAATATCTAACTTTAGTTACAGGATAATTACCCATTTGGAAAAATAGTATTCACCTATTTTTGAAACCAATCCTTCACAAAATTTATAGTTTTTAAATTAGTAAGGTCATATCTTAATGGGGTCAATGTAGCATAGCCATTTGAAAGATAGTATCTATCAGTTCCTTCTTCCAACTCCGTTTCCCTTCTACCTTTGAGAGTAAGAAATCTTTCGCCATTCTCCTGCTCTTCCATAAAATAATAATCTAATATGGCTCCACCAATAGGACAGATTTTAAGTTCCCTATTTACATCATTCAAGTCATAAGGTGTATTTATATTTAAAAGCAAATTGGTTTTTAAAATATGGTCCTTAGTCTCCTCTAGAACCTTCTTTGCGTATTTTGCAGCTATTCTATAATTAGCCGTTCCATTCATCCATTCCGATGATACAGCTATGGAAGGTTTATTATATATATTAGCCTCTATAGCAGCTGATACTGTGCCTGAATATATGATATCCATACCCGCATTGTATCCTAAGTTAATCCCGGAAACCACTAAGTCAATCTTATCCTTAATAATAGCCTCTATACCTGCTCGTACGCAATCGGCAGGAGTCCCGGATACACTATATGACCTTGACTTCAAGCTATCCAGCCTAACTTCCTTTATTATAAGCGGCTTATGAAGGGTTATGGCATGGCTTTGTGCACTCTTTTGAGTTTCCGGTGCTACGATAATCACTTCGTAGTCCTTTTCCAGTTCCCTTGCCATGGCATAAATTCCATCAGCCATTATTCCATCATCGTTAGTCAGTAATATTCTCATAATTCCTCCTATTGAAACTCTATAAAGGTGATATCTATATTAGAAGTAGACCCATCTCTCACTATGGTTAAAGTAGCTGTATCTCCTATTCTATAATTATATAGTAATTTTTTTAAGTTAATCATGTTTTCTATGGGCTCACCATCTAAGTGGCTTATTACATCCTGCGCTCTTAACCTTGCTTTTGCTGCAGGTGAATTTGGAATCACTTCAATTACAACAACACCTATATCGGCTCCTAAATCAAGACCAAACTGTCTTTCATAAACCTCAACTTCACTGCCTGTAAAACCTATATACACATTATTGAATCCACCTTCTTGGATAATCTCCTCTACTATTGGCTTAACGATATTTATTGGTATAGCAAAGCCCAGTCCTTCACCGGTCTGAATCTTAGCTGTATTAATACCAATTACCTCTCCCTTTGCATTAAGTAATGGACCTCCACTATTTCCCGGATTTATAGATGCATCTGTCTGAATCAAGTCCTCTATGACATTGTATTTATCTATTTGAATGGACCTATGAAGTCCTGAAATAACTCCTGAGGTAACTGACCTTTGAAAATCAAGAATTGTCCAACCTCCAACAAATCAGAGTTTCCTAGAACAGCTGTATCTAAATTTCTGCCATTAACCTTAACTACCGCTAAATCCAAGGTAGAATCAAACCAAAGGACTTGACCATCTAATTCATCTTTATTTTCAAAGAGAACCTTTATATCCTGACCCTCCCCGTCTCCTATTACATGGGAGTTAGTCAATATATATCCATTGCTGTTTACAACAACACCTGATCCTACCCCCTCAACAGGTCTGGTCCAAAAGAATTCCCTCTGCATTTGTACGGCTGTGATTCCTACAACAGAGCTTGTAGCCTTCTTAGCAACTGCTTGAGTATAAGTTATATCTTCCTGGGGACTTATATTGATTTGGGTAGATTCCCCAGGGGACTGGCTTATGAATATTTCAGGGGTTGGAATTAGTTTACCATAAAGATACTTAGGTGCAATATAAGTGGAAATAACCCCCCCTATTAATCCTGCTATTATAGCTACAATAACATATGAAAGCATGCCTCTTCTTGGTGGTCTATTATAGTTTTGATACATTTTTTCCCTCCTAACCTATATTAAATAAACATGTTGACCTATCCCTATATGATAGGTTCAAACTAATATCATTATCTACATCTATTCCTTGACTTATTATACCCCTTCTTACGGTTTCATAGGCAAGGTCCGGAAGGTTATTATCCTTACTTAAATGACCCAATAGGACTATCTCTCCTGTGCCTGAAAGTACATCCCCCATAATCATCCCGGCATCATAATTGGACAAATGACCATGGCTACTCATTATTCGCTTCTTTAAATCCCATGGATAAGAGCCTTCTCTAAGCATATTAATATCATGGTTGGATTCAATGAAGTATAGATTACTATCCTTAATCTCATTTCTAATTTTATCATTAATCCACCCTGTATCCGTTATTATACTTAGCTTGAATTTACTGTGATAAATAACATATCCTACAGGTTCCCGGGCATCATGAAATACGGATATAGGATGAATTCCAATATCCTTTATATCGAAATTGCCATTTGTAGTGAATATCTTTGTATTCTTCTCTTTTATAGCCTTAATTATAGGTTCCATTCCAATCCATGTATTCGCATTTGCATATATGGGTATATCATACCTTCTAGATAAGACTCCTACCCCTTTCGAGTGGTCAATATGCTCATGAGTCACAAGGATAGCATCTAGCTTAGATGGATCTCCACCGATTGACCTAAGAAGGCCCTCTATCTTTTTACCGCTGAAACCTGCATCT
>CAZTEN010000230.1:0-2964 GCA_964612495.1 uncultured Tissierella sp.
CCCTATAGATGAGTATAAGGTACAAATGCGTGGAGGAAAGGGCCTTAAAACCTATATGATTAAGGAGAAAACCGGAGATATAATATCTGCTAAGATAATAAATGAAAATGATGAAATAATGATGATATCACAAGGGGGTATTATCATAAGACTTACCACAAAGGATATATCCACCATGGGAAGGTCTACCCAAGGAGTTACTCTTATGAAGATGCATGATGACAGAGTAGTTGCTGTGGCAAAGTATGTTGAAGAATAGATGATAACTAACTTTACAAGATGGATTAATTAGTATAAAATAAAACCAAGCGCTTTAATGGAGTAGTGCTTGGTTTTTTTAATACATCCCAAATAGGAGGTAATTAGGTGTCTTTTAATATAAGTGTAACATTTAATGATGAAGAAAATGCTTGGATGATATTACCACAAGGAGATATGGATATTTACACATCTACGGATTTTAAAGACAAAGTCTTAAGCTCCTTTGAAGATCATAATGCTGATTTAATAATTGATGGTCAAGGATTGAATTATATTGATTCTACAGGCCTTGGAGCATTGATTGGGATTTTGAAGCAAGTTGGTGAAAGCAGTTTTAATGTATATTTAGACAATATAAAGCCTAATATTAGAAAACTTTTTACTATAACCGAGTTAGATAAGTTGTTTATCATTAGGGGTGGAGAAGATGAATAAGGATATTATTTTATTAAATATTCCCAATAAGCCTGATTATATTGGTCTTGTAAGGCTTGCATCATCTTCAATATCCAATAAATCCGGATTAAATATAGATGAAATAGAAGATATTAAGGTGGCTATAGGTGAGGCATGTACAAACGCCTTCAATCTAAGTTCCAGGGATAATATCAATATTGAATTTATAATCGAAGATGATAAGCTTACCATAAGGGTAAGCAATGCTAAGGAGATAATTTCTGAAGACCTGGAAAGTGCTAAGGATAGGCAATTGGGAATTTTAATTATTAAATCATTGATGGATGACGTTGTTTTTAACGACTACGGCATAGAAATGATTAAATATATAGAATAGAGGATGGTAGTCTATGATTAACGAGAACTACTACGATAAGAACAATTTAAAAAATCTGGATAAGGCAAGTGTAAGAATCTTGTTTAAAAAATATAGAGAAAATAGGGAAAAAGAAATTCGTGACGTCCTAATAGAAAAACATCTATATATTGCTGAGATTTTAGCAAAGAAGTATGCTAATAGAGGAATAGATTATGATGACATCTATCAGGTTGCATGCATTGGACTTATTTATGCCATTGAAAGATATGATATTGATAAGGGATTTGAGTTCTCAAGCTTTGCTACTCCTACTATAATTGGTGAAATTAAGAAGTATTTCAGAGATAAGGGATGGACTATTCGAGTTCCAAGAAGAATTCAAGAGCTTTCTAAGAAGATAAATAATGCTAAGGTACAACTTAGTCAAGAGCTACAACGGTCTCCAACCATAGAGGATATTGCAGCTCATTTGGATTCTACAGAGGAAGAGGTCCTTGAAGCCATGGAAGCAAGTAAGGTATACACTCCACAATCCTTGGATGTTACTTATGATTCACACAATGATGACAAAGAAGTAAATTTAGCTGAATTAATTGGGGAAGAAGACTTGTATTTTAGCAGAATTGAAAACAATGACTTCCTTATGAAGACTATGGATAAACTCAATGAAATTGAAAAGCAAATCTTGGTGGAAAGATATTTTAATAAGAAGACCCAGGTTGCTATAGCAAGGTCTTTAGAGATTTCACAGATGACTGTTTCTAGAATTGAAAAGAGGATACTTGAAAAGCTTAGAAAAGAAATTGAAAAGACTATGGTAGATTAGAATTGTTTTGAGGAGAATACAATGATAATTGAACATTTTTTTGAGATTGTTATACCATATATAACGGGTTTTGTTGAGCTAATAGGGGTTGCAATTATTACGATAGCAGCTTTAAGGTGCTTATTTAAGCTTTTTAAAAATGGATTTAATTTTAGAGAAGACGATATAGCTATCGAATTAGCTAAATCCATGACACTGAGCTTGGAGTTTAAGCTAGCGGGGGAAATTGTAAAGACGGTTATAATAAGAACCTTGGATGAATTTATTATTCTGGCTAGCGTGGCAATTCTTAGAGTGGTCTTGAGTTTTGTACTTCATTGGGAATTGACATCAGGGGCAAAGAATATCAAGAATTATTGTCCTCCACCGGAGGAGGGTCAAGATTTATAGAAATAAATAGTTAGGTGGCTGTAGAATATGAAGAGTAGTGCTTTTGCGACTAAGTTGAAAGAATTTGTTCATATAATTGAGGTAATAATTGCAGTATTAGTCGCTGTTGCTGTAGTAATAGGATTATTAGATTTAGTGAAATATTTCAAAATAATATACATTTCTAATCCTGCAAAAACCTACGAAGTTTTTAATGATATGTTAGGTTATGCATTATTGTTAATAGTAGCTATCGAGCTGATATTCATGATTATTTATCATTCAACCGATGCTGTATTGGAATTAGTTTTATATGTTATAGCAAGAAAGATGCTCATATATGCACAATCCATGCTGGATTTAGTCTTTGGAACATTATCTATAGGAATAGTTTTTCTTGTTTTTAGGTACCTAAGGGTAAAAAATGGGAAAATGGATAAAATTAAGAGAGAAAGAGATGGAATATATCCTGCTACTACTAAGATTAAAGATTTATTGAAGAAAACAGGATTTGATATATCTACTGATAGGGCTATTACCATTGGTGGACTTGTATCTAGTCTTGCAGAAGATGAGCATAAGCCCATAAGAGAAGGTGCTGAATTTACATTAGGAGATATAAGGATAATAATTATGAAGGCAACAGACGATGGACTAATCCAAGAAGTAATGGTTAGGAAAGATGGTATTAGAGTAGATTATGATAAATATTATAATGACTTGTAGATAGACA
>CAZTEN010000230.1:2974-3307 GCA_964612495.1 uncultured Tissierella sp.
GTATACGAAGTCGCGTTTACCGGATCCAGCCCTAATCTCGTTTGCATATAAGCCATGCACTCATAAAATATTACCTAAAAAAAGAATGCAGCTGTTTCTAACTGCATTCTTTTTTTTACCCTTCTTCATAATACTTGAAAAAATTCTAAAAAAGCTATTGACTTTAGTTTAAAAAGGGTGTAATATTATTTAAGTTGACCGCTCGAGAGCGGGAGGCTTTAAGAAATAAGAAAAACAATTTTAAAAAGTAGTTGACATAAGCAAGAAGTTTGTGTTATACTAAGTAAGTTCCCTAAATGAGGAACACAGTGAACCTAGATAACTAAATAGTGT
>CAZTEN010000231.1:0-3274 GCA_964612495.1 uncultured Tissierella sp.
CTAATGCCTTGAACTTACTTCTCAGTATATGAGATAGGCATGCGCTTTCGCAACCTTGATTTAGAACGAATTTTTTACATCTACCTTTTACTTCATTATAAAGTCTATTGGTAGTGTTCTCTAGCCATAGTAGTTCTTCTTCAGTGACTGAAACAAAGGTGCGGAGGGAAGGGTTTATGTGATATACTAGCTCGCAAATCTTTAACAATTCAGCTTGAATTTCTTCATCTTCAATCTTAGCCCTGAGAAGGCCAATTATGCTTGAAATCTCATCAGTTAAAATTTCAAAATCACATCTTAGGTCTTGGGATTCGTCGTTTAAAAAAGGGTATGCCTCATATTTACTTTTATATATATTTTTTTCCATCTTTTCACCCCTAAAAATTTGCTATTCTTTCCCATTTCCTTAAGGAATCTATCATGAATCCTACGACATCCATTCCATAAACGTTGTTAATTAGGTCGTTTGTCACGGCCTTACTTGCACTTCCGTAGGACTGAATAGACCCATTATCAAGTACTAAAAAGTTATCAGTAAGTCTCAATGCCAGATTTATATCATGTAAGACTCCTACTAGGGAATGCCCTTCTACACTTGACCATTCCTTAAGATAATCTATTAGCTCTGCTTGATATCTTAAGTCCAGATGATTAGTAGGTTCATCCAGTAAAATAATACTAGGCTCTTGTGCTAGTGTTCGGGCAAGATAAACCCTTTGAAGTTGTCCTCCTGATAGGGTATTTATTTGCCTATCCTTATGTTTTAATAAACCCACAGCCTTTAAGCACTTATCTACGCAGGTCTTATCATAGGAAGAAGGCCCTTTAAATGCTCCTTTCATGTGTAAATAACGTCCAAGGAGAACTGTCTCATAGACTGTATAAGAAAAGAATATATTGGAAAGCTGACTCATTACAGCTATTTTACCGGCGATTTCACGCCTTTTCATCTTACCCATATCCTTATTATCTATTAGTATTTGACCCTTAATAGGAAGAAGACCTGCAATTGCCTTAATAAGTGTTGTTTTTCCGCAGCCATTAGGACCAATAATACATAGGTTTTGGCCATCATTAAGAGTGAAAGAAATATCCTTAATAACGTCTTTCCCATCATAGCCTGTATATACATTTTTTAATTCTAACATACTATCTCACCTTTCTTTTTGAAAAGTAAACATAAGCGAAAAACGGTGCTCCTACTAAGGCTGTTACTGCACCAACCGGCAGTTCGGAGGGAGATATTATGGTTCTTGCTATCAAGTCACATATAACCATAAAGGCTCCCCCTAAGAGCATGGACATAGGAATAACTATTCTATGTGCGGAACCAAAAAACCTTCTAACTACATGAGGAGCTATTAAATCAATAAAGCCAATTACCCCTACAAAGGAAATTGCGCTACCAGTCAATGCAGCTGACAATCCAAGAAGTATCCATTTAATTTTAGTAATCTCAACCCCAATGCTAGACGCTTGGTCTTCGCCAAAGGTTAATAAGTCAAGTTCTCTAGAGTATCTTATTAAAACTATAAGGCCTATTAATACTATAGGAAAAAGTATAATAACACTTGACCATTCCCTAGATGAGAAGCTCCCCATTTGCCAGAATATCAATTGTTGTAAATGATCCTTTGCCAAAGAAGACATCAGTGTTAAAATTGCATTTATAAATAGTGAAAACACCATACCCACCAATATAATTGTATTGTTAGACATGTTTTTGTCTAATTTAGCAGTGAAGCTTACAGCAAGAAATACGGTCAATAAACCAAATGTCAACCCAAATATAGGAAGTGTAAATAATCCTAAATAAGGAATGCTTAAACCTGTGACTATAACTATACCGGCTCCGACTGAGGCCCCAGATGAAACCCCTAAGGTATAAGAGGAAGCCAATGGATTTTTAAGTACTGATTGCATTACGCTACCACTTACTGCCAATGCTCCTCCTACTAAAAATGCCAATAGAGTTCTTGGAATTCTTAGATTCCAAACTATGGAGACCGCAGCTTCTTCTACTTCCTCTAATAAAGGCGTGGAGAATAGACTATTCATTATAATATTTATAGTAGCCTGTGGGGCAACATAGACGCTTCCAATCCCTATCCCCATAACAATAACAATAATGCATATTAATATAGTGATAAGAATGTACAATTTTGTCTTCATAGTTAATACTTATCAGGATATACATCCTTAGCCATTTGCTCTAATGCTATTACAATATTGTGATTCGAGAGGGAGCTTTTAAAATTATCAACATAATATACTTGGTCATTTTGTATTGCTTTTATGGATTCCCATCCTAAACGGGACTTTATTTCATCAACGGAATTTTCCGTATTTACATTTGTAATTATTACATCCGGATTTGCTGCAAGAACTGCTTCATCTGATACGGATATCCAACTTTCTTGATCTCCTAAGGCATTCGTTGCACCAATTATTTCAATCATTTCATTTAGGAATACGCCTTTTCCAAAGCTATACATATATGGTGCAGCACTAATTTCAAAGTAAACTGATTTCTTATTGCTTATAGTATCTCCAACAGCTTTTATATCAGCTATCTTTGCTTTCATATTATCTACGATTTCTTGACCTTTATTTTCTTCTTTTACAACCTTCGCTATAAACATTATATCATTATAAATTTGCTCAATACTTTCACTTGAAGGTATATATGCTACAGTTATGCCTAAATCTGAAACAGGCTTTAAGAGATCCTTGCCTTCTGCCATACTCAAGCCTGATGCTAATACAAGGTCTGGTTTTAATGCTATTATTTGTTCAACATCGGGATTCATCATGTCAATATAAGGGATATTTTCAGGCAATACCCCTAATATTTGTGACTGTTTATCCGATGCAATAATTTTATCTTTAAGTCCTAGTTCAATTACAATTTCTGTATTTGAAGGAGCTAAGGTTATTATTGAATTAATTTCTTCCGGGATTATAATTTCGTTACCTGCTGGGTCAGTTAATGACAATGGTGTTTCCTTAGCAACTGGGTCTTGACTTGCTGGGGGTTGTTGTGTAGAGCATGCAGCAAGAATTGATGCTAACAGAATTACTACGATAGCATTTAAAATAAGTTTTTTCATCTTTATTCCTCCGTTTTTTATTGATTAAACAATTCGAATTCGGTGTAATAGGTTATAAAAAAACGTCTCAGAATAATCTGAAACGTAATAACCACAAAGTAAACTTTGGAATATATATTCCAAATATTTAGCTGAAATTGCTATCACTCTATCCATGTAGAGCA
>CAZTEN010000232.1:0-3272 GCA_964612495.1 uncultured Tissierella sp.
GCGGACCTCTAGACCCAGCTCTTTCAATTTTTCAGCTACAAGAGCAGAGGTTCTGAATTCCTTTCTTCCTGGTTCCGGATGAGTATGAATATCTCTTCTTATGCGGATCATCTCATCTTTTATTTCTTGAGATTTTTCAATGATAGTATCTTTAAACAAAAAATCATCTCCAATCATTAAAGTGTATATATACTTTTAAAGTTTAACATATTGTGAGTAATTATACTAATCTAATAATATACGCTAGAATGCATACGTAGCAAATATGAAAATATATAAGTACATGCAGCAGCAATTAATATTAGAACAAAAATAATTACAAAAGTATTCGGAACTTTGAATTTAGGCTTATTTTTTACATTTTTTTATCTTCTTATAATTTTTTATAATATTGAAAATCTTTTTCTTTGATTAAATCAGATTATCGCATACAAATTGGACAAATGCTGCAGTTCCCATCCACAATACAGTTTCATCAATATTAAATTTAGGGTGATGATGAGGATAAACATTACCATCATCATGCTCTTTAACAGAACCTAACATGAAGTATGTACCTGGAATTTCATTCAGATAATAGGATGCATCTTCTGCGCCTAAAACAGGTTCTTTGATATCTACTATTTTTTCTTCATCTAACACTTTTTTTACAGATTCAATTAATTTACTTGTGATATTATCATCATTAATAACCGCAGGATAATATTGATTGTAATCAATTTCCACAGTTGCTCGATTAGCTTCAGCTATATTACTGATTATTGTTTTAATCCTTTCTCCGACAAAGTCTCTGTCATTCTTATCTAATAATCTTATTGTTCCTTTAAACATAACATCCTCAGGTATAATATTGAAATCTGTACCACCCTTTATCATGCCTACTGTTATTACTCTTGCATGTAACGGATTTAATTCTCTGCTTACTATTTTCTGCAACGATGTAATCATTTCAGCAGATATAAGTATTGGATCTACACATATGTTAGGATGTGCAGCATGACCACCTTTTCCTTTTACTTTTATCAAAAAGGAGTCACACGAAGCAAACATAGGACCTCTCCTTATGCCTATTTGTCCATTTTTTACTTCCTTAAACGATGATCCAACATGTAATGCTATAATCATATCCACCTTGGGATTTTCCAAGCAACCCTCTTCTATCATAATCTTAGCTCCGCCGGTGGTTTCTTCAGCAGGTTGGAAAATAAGCCTTACATTTCCGTTTATTTTATCTTTATTTTCAGCTAATATTTTTGCTGCACCTAATAGTATTGACACATGGGCATCATGTCCACAGGCATGCATATAACCATCATTTTCTGATTTGAATGGAAGATTTGTTTCCTCCTTAATCGCTAGAGCATCCATATCTGCTCTGATACCAATTGTTAATCCGTCATTTTTTCCATATATTGTAGCAATGATACCTGTTTTTGCAACAACTCTATGTTCAATATTAAACTCCCTAAGCTTATTTTGAATATATTCAGAGGTTTTAGATAATTCAAAGTTATATTCAGGTATTTTATGAAGATCTCTTCTCCAACTTATGATATCCTTTTCAATTTTTTTAACTTCATTTATTACATCCATAATACTCTCCTTTTAACATAAATAATCATGCGGTTTATTTAGTATTTTATGCTTTTTATAGCATGTCTTTTAATTCTTCAAAAGAATATTTGTCATAAGTAGGCTCTTCTTGATAACCTTGCTCCATTTTTAATATAGTGACTGGAATTACAGTCACTCCTAACTTCTTGCCTATTTCAATTCTTTCTTCATCCATGGCTTTAATAATTCTTCCTACTCCAGTAGTGACACCTTCTTCATAGAAAATAAAATCTCCATGAGTTCTTTCAATAAGAGCAACATTCAATAATGTTACTGCCGGATGAATTATTGGATTACAATTTTGCAAAGTTGTTTTTAATATATTTTCAGTTGGTAAAATAGTATTAAATACATAAGTCGTTCTTCATATAGTTATAAATATATTCACCGACTTCTTTCTCTTTTTTTCTAATTCGTTATGACTATGTATGCTTATTAATTTTTTTGTTAAATTAATTAATTCATCTTCTGATTAGTTTTTAACTAAAGATTCATATATTTCTTTTTTCATAAAACCACTTATTTCTTATTATATAAATTGTCTATTAATTCTTTAGTTAGTCATAAATTTGAAACACTTCTTAAAAAACATTTCAATATAATCCTTGTATAAATTTAATTCAATTGTATCAATGTGTCATAATAAAGCCTTTAATTCTTCAAACGAATAGTGTGATAGTCCTAAGCTTTCCATAGTTCTTGCCTTTTCTGCTTTATAATTTCTACCCATCAAAACCGACACTAATTCTAAAACAGCATCTATAGTAGGAGTTTCAACTCCTATGTGTTTAGCTATATCAGCAAGAAATACCAAACCATAACCTGCGTCTTCGTTAAAATACCTATAATCAAGTTGCGGCTGTGCCATTATGCCTTTAAATCCTGGAGCTTGTGAATATCCTATGTCATAAGTAGGTTCTGCTTGATAACCCTGTTCAACACCTATTACAGGGTCAGGTATAACATTAATGTTTAGTTTTTCTCCAATTTGTATTCGTTCATTATCAACGGCTTTAATCAATCTCCCTACAGAAGTCGTTACTCCTTCTTCATAAAATAAAAAGTTTCCTTGAGTTCTTTCTATCAAAGCAGCATTTAATAATGATACTGCAGGATGAATTACGGGATTTGCATTCTGAAGAGTTGTCTTTAATACATTTTCTGCCATTAACATTTTATCAAATACTTTAACTACTATGTCATACATTTCTTTTGTATATTTTGTTGGCAATGCTGCAAGGAAATAACCACCCTTTAATCTGTTGAAAATTGAAATTTTCGCATCCCCGATGACTCTTACTGCATATGGAGAAGTTTCAGAAACTATTACAGATTCATCTTCTATATCAAGTCCCAGTGCTTTTTTAAATGCAAAACTTCCTGCACATGAGCCTGGACATATCACATATTTCTGACTTGATTTAAGAAATGGTTTGCAGGCTTTCCCAAATTCTTCTGTGCTATATGCCTGCCCCACTACAAATATTAAATCCGCATCCGGAACAACTTTGGAGATATCATGCCCTGCATATGCTATTTCCTGAAATCCTTCCATTTCGCCCTCTGAGTATATACCTTTAGCTTTATTTATTGCTTTAATATTTTTTGGATACTGTTCAAAGTCAAACATATATACATCATGACCTGACCTTGCCCAA
>CAZTEN010000233.1:0-2363 GCA_964612495.1 uncultured Tissierella sp.
TCTGATTCATGAATCTTCTCTAACACCCCAAGTCCATCTAAATGCGGCATAATAACATCTAAAACTACGATTTGAGGTCTTTTTCTCTCTATTAAGTCTAAAGCCTCCATGCCATCCTTAGCAATACCAATTACCTCAAATTCCTCATGTGCAGAAATGAATTGTGCAATTATCTGGCAAAAATCCTTATTATCATCCACAATTGCTACACTTATTTTTTCCATCATAATCCCCCCTGGATTTATTTTATATTATTCTATCATATTTATATTCGACACGAATACAAAAACTCCTTCTTTTTTTATTAAATTTTTTAAATATTTATTCTTTTTTTAAAAAATAAATTTAAAAATATCGATAAGCTTCAGGGCTTATCGATATTTTGTAACATCCATTCAATATAAAGTCCATAACCTTTAGTAGGGTCATTTACGAAAACATGGGTAACTGCACCTATTAATCTACCATTTTGTATTATAGGACTACCACTCATCCCTTGAACAATACCTCCGGTTTCCTTGAGTAGTCTTTTGTCTGTTACCTTAATTATCATGCTCTTTTGATCAGGAAGGTCTTGTAATTCTGTCTTTTGGATTTCTATTTCATATTTATCAACTTTGTTATCCTCTAAAGTTGTAAGAATATATGCTTTTCCAGTTTGCACTTCATCTCTAAAACCTATGGGAATCTTCTCCTTATTATTAAAATTTTTAGATCCTTCATTTATACTTCCATAAATGCCGAATTGAGTATTCCCATATATTTCTCCCAAAATGTCGTCAGTCTTATAAAAAACACCTTTTATTTCACCAGGTGTTCCTTTCTTACCTTGTTCAATATCAGAAACCTCAGCCTTCATAATCAAACCTTTTTCAACAATTAGAAGTTCTCCGGTATCTGCATCAGTTATACCATGACCTAATGCTCCAAAAGTATTAGAATCCTCATGATAATAGGTCATAGTACCAATACCTGAAGTCTTATCTCTAACCCATATACCTAATCTATAGGCATTGTCCTGTAAACATTGAATTGGTAAAGTCTTAGTTGTAAATTCTGCCTTATTTCTCAATATATTTAATTCAATTTCTTTATCCTTTATATCATTTAAAATCTTTACAACTTGTTCAGAACTAACTATTCTCTCTCCATTTATTTCTAAGATACTATCTCCTACTTTTAATCCCGCTTCTCTAGCTGGACTTCTCCTGCCACCATCCATTGCTATTATATCAGTTATAGCAACTATAAGAACTCCTCTTGTGTTCATCCTAACTCCGATAGCATTTCCTCCAGGAATTAAGATAGGTCTATCGACTACATCTACTGTGTAGTTTTTAACCGGAATTAATCCCAATAACTTTATTTGTAAATTAGTATTACCTTCATCTATTCCATCTAACGTAAGGGATTTACTAAGACTGTTACTACCTTCATTATATATAGGATTGACAATTGTGGATTCTGAGTATTCCTCAACTGAAAAAGGAAAGGATATGCTCATGTTTTTATTTTCGCCCTTAATAATCTTTATACTTGAAGGATAAAATAATATTTGACTGAGTTGCATTGTCAAAGCCATTAATAAAAATATGCTTATTAAAAGAAAAAACTTTCCTTTATGTTTAAATCTCCCCAAATATATCACTCTCCTTTTATTTTTGACATTCACCTCCAATTTATTCTTTGGTTCATTTATAATTTGGTCTTTTTATAGTCCATTTATTCTACTCAAATATTTATCAATTTGTTAGTTAAATCTAATTCAAAATTCAAAATCCAATTTTCACAAAAAAAATAAAGGTAGAACCTTTATTTTTAAAATTTAAATTTTCATCTAGTTTAAATCTATTTCATCTTTATTCTTTTAGACATTTCAATCATTTCTTTAGCATGTTTTAAGGTGGTTTCAGTTACATCTACTCCTCCAAGAAGTCTAGCCATTTCAACCACTCTTTCCTCGTCAGATAGTCTTTCAATCTTAGTTATAGCTTTTTTACTATTGATATTTTTTGATATGACATAATGGCTATCTGCAAGTGCTGCAATCTGTGGTAAATGTGATATAGATATAACCTGGTGGTTTTTTGAAATTTTGCTGATTTTTTCTCCAACTATTTGTGCACTTCTTCCACTTATTCCGGTATCTATCTCATCAAATATAAGTGTTGGCATTCTATCATTATCAGCAATAATGCTTTTAAAAGCAAGCATAATTCTAGACATTTCTCCTCCTGATACTATTCGTGATAGAGGCTTTAACTCTTCTCCAGGATTAGTGGAAATTAGAAACTCAATATTATCCATACCATTGGAAGAACATTCCTTCTTCTCTTCAAATCTAACCTTAAATACTACATTAT
>CAZTEN010000233.1:2373-3272 GCA_964612495.1 uncultured Tissierella sp.
TCCATATTAAGTTCTTTAAGCTCTTGGGCAAGTCTTTGCTCAAGAGAGTCTGCAATAATTTTACGTTTTTTTGAAAGAACATTTGAGTCCTCAGAAAGAATAAGCTCCAGATTTTCTATTTTCTTATTAATTCTTTCGATTTCCTTCTCATGATTAATCAACTTCTCATATTGTTCTCTAATCTTATCCCTATATTCATGAATTGATTTTACATTTGAACCATACTTCTTCTTCAATTTATTTACTAGATCCAATCTGTCTTCTAGAAAAACTAGTCTTTCTTCATTTAAATCAAGCTTTTCTAAATAATTTGACAGTTCATTTGTCATATCATATAGCTCAAATCTAGCATCTGATAATTTGGTTATATATTGATCTAAATCCTTATCAAATGCACTTATAGTATTTAAAAGATGAATAACCCTGTCCAACATTTGGAGAATAGAAGACGACTCATAATCGGATATACTTAGGATTTCTACGCTTTCACCAAGGCTCGCTATTATATCCTTAATATTTGAAAACTTGTTAAATTCATTCTCAATATCATTATCGTCTGCATTGGTTAAATTAGCCTCATTGATTTCATCTATCTGAAACTTTAGAAGGTCCATTTCTCTCTCTCTTTCATAAGAGGAAGTATTCATATTATTAAGCATGTTTTTTTCTTCTCTATATAATCCATAAGTTTCATATATCTTATTTAGAAGCATTTTATGTTCCTTATCCCCAAAACTATCTATTAAAATCTGATGATTTGGAATATTTAGTAAGGACTGATGCTCGTGCTGACCAAATATATCCACCAACTTTGCTGTAATACTGGATAGGACATTAATCGTTACGGGTCTTCCATTGATCCTAGAAAGACTAGGATAGCTTCGAGATATTTCCTTAGT
>CAZTEN010000234.1:0-3248 GCA_964612495.1 uncultured Tissierella sp.
AGGAGTAGGAAGGGGCTTGGGTATAGAAAATGTAAAGATGATAAATGATTTTGGTTTAAGGGGCATTTACCCGGATTTAATACTTTTTTTATATATAGACCCTGAAATCACATTAGAAAGAAAGACTACATTGGGTGGAGATAGGTTAGAAAAAGAGGGCAAGGATTTTCATAAAAGGGTATATGAGGGATATATAGAGCTTTTAGAAAAGTATCCGAAAAATATAAGTAAAATAGATGCAAGAAAGACTGTAGAGGAGGTATTCAATCAGGCTATTGTAGAAATCGAAAAATTACTGATTTAAAGGGGGAAGACTAATGAAACTAATAGTAGCAATAGTACAAGATCAAGATTCTGCAAATTTAATTGAGGACCTAACCGATAAAGAGTTTAGAGTTACGAAACTAGCATCTACTGGGGGATTCCTTAAGGCTGGAAATACTACACTCTTAATTGGTGTTGAAGATGCTCAAGTTGGGGATGTAATTAAATTGATTGAAGATAATTGCAAAACAAGGGAAATTACTACATCCTTACTTACAATAGCAATGCCTGGAGACACTTTTATACCATATCCTTTAGAGGTAAAGGTTGGAGGAGCAACAGTATTCGTTTTAGATGTAGAAAGACATGTAAGAATTTAGCCGGAGGGCCATATGGATTTAAATAATATTATAGGTCATGAAAGAGCTATAGAAACCTTAAAAATGGCATTAAGAAATAAAACACTAAGCCATAGTTACCTCTTTGAAGGGGAAGATGGGCTAGGTAAGAAAAAGATAGCATATATATTTGCAAAGACCCTTCTTTGTAAGGAAGAAGGGGAAGAGCCGTGTAACAAATGCACATCATGTATAAAATTTGATGGAGGTAATCATCCTGATTTATTGGTAGTAGAACCTGATAAGGGACTTATAAAGAAAGGTGAAATTGAAGAACTCATCAAAAGTGTTGCAACGGCTCCTTTTGAATCTAAGAGGAAGGTATTTATAATAGATGATAGCCATAGGATGAGTCTTGAGGCTAAAAATGCACTTCTAAAGACTTTGGAAGAACCACCGGAATACATAAATATAATTTTAATATCTTCAAGTATTAACAATCTACTAGCAACTATCTTATCAAGAATGCAAAGTATCAAGTTTTACCCAGTGGAGTTGAAAAAAATATCTGATCTCCTAGTGAATTCCCATGGAAAGTCAAGGGAGGAAGCTGACTTTATTGCAGAATTTACTAAGGGCTCAGTAGGCAAGTCAATTGAGCTTGCAACTAGTGATGATTTCTTCCAAAAGAGAGGAGAGATTATTAGTCTAATTGATAATTTGATTCGTGGGGATGGAACCAAAGCTATAAGTTCTATGAATTTTTTCAATGATAATAAGGAAGACATAGACCAAATACTGGATATATTCTTATATTGGTTTAGGGATCTCTTAATATATAAAGAATTAGGCGAAAGCAAACTTCTCATCAATAAGGACAAGATTGATTACTTGGGAAAACAATCTTTTATAGATATTACAAGAATTAATGATATAATAGAGAAGATACAGCAGACTAAGGATGATATTAGCAGGAATGTTAATTATCAGTTATCCATAGAGACTATGCTCTTATATATACAGGAGGAATTTTGATGGTTACAGTAGTAGGAGTAAGATTTAAGAAGGCGGGAAAGATTTATTATTTCGACCCCGATAATATAGATATTAATTTTAACGACTTTGTAGTAGTGGAAACTGCAAGGGGAATTGAATTTGGCCATGTTGTGATAGGTCCTAAGGATATAAAAGAAGATGATATAGTTGCTCCCCTCAAGAAGGTAATAAGAATTGCCACAGATGAGGATTTTGAAATTCACAGGGAAAACAAAAAGAAGGCAAATGAAGCCATAGAACTCTGTCAAGCTAAGGTTGACCAGCATGGATTAAAGATGAAGCTTGTAGATGTGGAATATACTTTCGATAACAACAAGGTAATATTCTATTTCACTTCAGATGGTAGAGTAGATTTCAGAGACCTGGTAAAGGATTTAGCTTCTATATTCAAGACTAGAATAGAATTGAGACAAATAGGTGTAAGGGATGAAGCTAAAATGACAGGTGGAATTGGTCCCTGTGGCAAGATGCTTTGTTGCACTCAGTTCTTGGGTGAGTTTGCCCCTGTGTCTATAAAGATGGCTAAAGAGCAGAGCTTATCATTGAATCCTACTAAGATTTCGGGTCTTTGCGGAAGACTGATGTGTTGTTTAAAATATGAACATGATACATACGAAGACCTCTTAAAGAGGATACCTCAAACGGGAAGTATAGTAATCACCCCCTTGGGACGAGGTACGGTTACTAACTCCTATACCCTTCTTGAGCGAGTAAAGGTAAGGGTTAAATTGAAGGATGGAAGTGATGATTTGGTTCAATATCAAATCGATGATATCCAAACGACCGGAGAAATAGATCCGGCCTACGCTAAATTAATAGAAGATGAACATCATGATGTATCACATTTGGAGGACTAATGACTTTTTAAAATAAATACTTTAATTCTTGACTTATATCTGTTAGAATTAAATCGTAGTTAAGATATCCAGGAGGTGAATTAAATGGCTTATTATATAAATGATGATTGCATAGCTTGTGGAGCATGCCAACCAGAATGCCCAACTGATGCAATTTCAGAAGGAGATATCTATGTAATTGATGCTGGAAAATGTATCGACTGTGGTGCTTGCGCTGCCGTATGTCCAACAGACGCACCTCAACCAGAATAGTAATTAAAAAAAGACCCGAAGGGGTCTTTTTTACTAACTTAAAGAAGAGGGATTTATGATTTTAAATGATAATGAACGAATAGACATCGTCCCTGGGACGAATTATAAGATTATACAAAACAAAAAACGGTTTTCCTATGGCACTGATGCAATATTTCTTTCTCATTTCGTTAAGCCTCGTGGAAGAATAATTGACTTAGGAAGCGGAACGGGTATAATTCCACTTAGAATGATTGACAAGGGAAATGTTGAAGAAATCTACGGGGTTGAAATACAGAAAGAAGTGGCTGAAATGGCCAAAAGAAGTGTAGAATTAAATAATCTTCAGGATAGGATTAAGATACTGCATATGGACTTAAAGGAATTACCGGAAAGATTCCCTAAGGCTAGCTTCGATTGCCTAACCTCAAATCCTCCCTATATGAAAAGCGGTGGAGCCATAATAAATTTAGACAGGAACCTTACTGTCTCCAGGCATGAA
>CAZTEN010000235.1:0-3228 GCA_964612495.1 uncultured Tissierella sp.
GGTTTGTAAAGTTTAACAAAGAAATTGCCTTTAATAATTCTTCACTTAATTTAAAATCTTTAAAATTTGTTTTTGTCATTTATTCATCTCTTCCTATAAATATTAGTAGTAATTGCGTAGCAATTATTTAAAACAAGAAGAGACAGTGAACCCACTTTTTAGGATCATTGTCTCAATTACCGGGGCTTATTTATTGGTGCGACATATAGGTAGTTTCATTGTAAAGGTAGACCCCTTTCCTATACCTGGACTATTAACACTTATACTGCCATCATGAATTTCTATAAAATCCTTCACTATTGAAAGACCTAATCCAAGACCCATATTATTATAATTACTGTAAGAAGAAATATCCTGTTTAAAGGGTTCAAAAACTCTAGGGAGTAGTTCTGGACTGATCCCTATGCCGTTATCTTTTATACTAATTACTGCCTTTTCAGCTTCAAGGTTTAAGGCAATATCAACAGTGCCCTTTTTTTCAGTGAACTTTAAAGCGTTTGTTAATATATTTAAAATACATTGTGTAATTCTAAGAGGGTCAACATTTACAGCTATAGGCTGTGCACTTATATCTTCAGTAAAGTTAATCCCTTTTTCCTCAAACTGTGGTTTTATATCTTCTATAGCATCCCTGATAATTTTATTAAGGTCTACAAATTCCTTATTCAACACTATCTTTTTCTGGCTTATTCGAGTTATATCCAATAAATCATCTACTAACTTGGATAAATGGCTTGTCTGACGCTTTAAGACCTCTAATGTTCTAAGGCTAGCTTCATTATTATTCTGAAATTCTAAAAGCATAATTCCATTTGAAATTGTAGCCAATGGATTTCTCAGTTCATGGGATAGCATATTAATAAAGTCATTTTTGTTTTTATCAACTTCCTTAAGTTGGGAAACCAAGCTTAAAGCCTTTTCCTCGCTTTTACTTAATTTTTCTAATGCTATCATTTGTTGATTAATATCTTTGAAAGCTATCAAAGTACCGGCGTATTTACCATCTTTATCCATCATAGGTGAACCGCTTACCCTGACCCAAATTGAACTTCCATCTTTCTTCTTTAACCTGATTTCATAACGATTTGAGTTCCCTGATTTTCGTGAATCCCATTCTTTAAGCCCTTTATCTAAACATTCCTCATAGATGAAATCTGTCCAATACATTCCAATAATCTCGCCCTTTTTATAGCCCAGCATCTTTGGTAAATCATCGTCTGTCTCGATTATATATCCATCTTTATCAGCCCACCAAAAGCCATCATTAGAAGCTTCAAAGAGCTTATGGTATTTGTCTTCACTTTTTTGTAAAGCTTCCTCGGCTTTTGCCCGTCCAACTGCAATCCAGGTCCGCCCGGCAACATCAACAGCCAACTCTATTTCTGCATCAGTCCAAGTACGTGGACTGAACTGGGATATGCAAAGTAAACCGACTAGCTTGCCATCCTTTAATACTGGTACATCTATATATGAAATTGCACTTAGCTGTATGCAAAGCTGCCTTAGTTCTTCATCTACCATATCAGTCGTCCTCACATCCTGAATTACAAAGGGATTTCCAGATTCCATCAATGAACTATGAATAGGCAGTGAACTGAGAGGGTAAACACCTGAAACGGACTGGAGACCGCTCTTATATGAATCCTGTCTTATGATAGCTTTATTATTCTCAATCTCACAGAAATAACATCTGTCTGACTTGAAATAATCCATGGCTGTGCTAGTTACAGTCTTATGGACTTCAATTGGGTTAGAAGTTGAGCGCAGGATGTCTGTTAGCTTCAATAGAAATGCTAACTCCTCTTTGCTCTGCCTTAGCTCTTTCTCCATAATCTTTCGTTCTATAACATCGGTACCCACTATTGTAAATAAATCATATCCAAGAGGTACTGCTTTTTTAAGTGAATTTTTATTCATTCTTTTCCTCCAAGTTAGAATCTTTAAGTATCGGAAGCAATTGCTATCCAATTGCCTCAAACCACCTTCTATTTGCTGTACAGACTATCATTTAAAAAGAGCTCAAGATATGAGCTCTAGGAGTTAAATTCTATAAATTAAAGTATATTAAGGTATGTGGGAAGTAAATTTTCACAGGCACCGGGGCTTAATATTTGAGTACTTGCTTGTTGAAATGATTCTTAGATTTAAGGAAGAAGAAAGCAATAATAAAAGTTGTTACAAGTGGTGAAACAAATGAAGGAATTTCTATATTAAAACCTTCTAATACCATAATCAATCCAAGAACAAAAATTGAATACATTGCTCCGTTTTTAAGGTATATATATTTTTTTATGTTTTCAATATTTCCCATTGTGAGCTGTCTTACAACTATAGCTCCCAATCCGTTGCCTAAAATTATAATCGGTACGGACATTGTAAATGCAAATGCACCTAAAACTCCATCTATTGAGAATGACATATCTATTATTTCTAAATATAAAATTTTACTTAGGTCGGTCATGGAGCTTGTGTTGCTTAACATTTTCTTTTCATTTTCTTCTGCATTCTTTTTAAATCCGTCAGTTATAAAAAATGCGGACGAACCAATAACTGCTGACAAAGCAAGAATAGGATTATGTTTTATTGATAGTGCAACAACTCCAACAAGTATCAATGAAACTACTGCATAAAACCAAGCGCCGTTCTTTAAGAATAATTCCTCAGATTGTAGTCCAAAATGCTTATCTTCAATAAAAAGCCAATGAAGAAATAAAAATACTAAAAATATTCCTCCTCCAAGCATAAGTATCGGTGTTGATAGCTCTATTGATTCTATTACATGAGGGTCATTTGAAAATGTTGCTGTTAAAGAGCCTATAAAGCCAAGTGCAGGATTAGTTACCCAAACTATCACCCATGGCAAAAATCCTCTTACTATAAATACTGCAAACAATATACCATAGAACAAGAACCACTTTCTGCCTTTTTCAGACATTGTACCTAATACTTCAGCATTGATTACTGCATTATCAATACTTGAAACAATTTCAAATATGCAAAGACCAAATATTGTAAAAATAATTGAAAGAAATTCCACTACAACCTCCTAAAATTTGTCGTGGTAAAATTATATAATAAATACAATAAATTACGCAATATATTTTTTAAGTATCAGAGAAAAGTAGGGTATGAACTATCCGAATTAACGCCTGTAGAGAATGTGATGCAACAAGGTCGGTCTAACTTCAATAGCAATATTGGAAGCTCGTGACTTTAGTCATGAGAGGT
>CAZTEN010000236.1:0-3228 GCA_964612495.1 uncultured Tissierella sp.
TTGATAATATCCTAGCCAAGTCTTTAACCTTTTCTTCAGCTCTTTCCGAAGTAAATGGATAGGAGTGGAAATGAACTGCAGATAATTCTACCCCCCTCTTTGCCATCATAAATCCTGCAACTGGGCTGTCAATTCCTCCAGATAAGAGTAAAAGTCCTTTGCCATTTGTCCCCAAGGGAAGACCACCATAGCCTTTAATCTTATCGATATATATATATGCACATTCCTTTATATCTACGTATAGTTGAATCTCAGGATTGTGAACATCTACCTTGAGGCTTTCGAAATTCCTTAAGATTACACCTCCGATTTTTTTACATATCTCAGGTGATTTAATTTCAAATTTCTTATCAGCCCTATTAGCTTCTACCTTAAATGTGTAATAATCGCCGCTTTTAAGCTTTGAATCCATTATTTTAACCGCAGCTTCACCAATTCTATCCATATCCTTTTCAGTCCTAATACAGGGGCTGATATATACCAGTCCAAAGACCTTCCTAAGTCTATTTGTCATCTGAGGAAAATCTTCTGCTTCTGCCTCTATATAGATTTTTCCCTGCTCCTTATATATTCTTTTAAATCCAATATCTGATATAGCTCTTCTCATTTGCTTAACCAGCTTATCTTCAAAGTACTTTCTGTTTAAGCCCTTAAGGACTATTTCACCCAAACTTACACTTAAAACATTTTCCAAGCTACTACCTCCTAATAATCATCCTTATATCCTTTATGGATTCCTTGAGGATTTCGACAGTATAATCTAAATCCTCCTTACTTATTTCATAGGACAAGCAAATTCTTATTGTTCCTTCATTTTCCCTATCTGATAGACCTATGGCCTTTAATACATGGCTTTTAGGTGTACCTTTAGATGAGCACGCCGATGTAGTCGATATATAAATCTCCTTTTCCTCAAGATAATGGAGGAGTACTTCACCCCTAGTTCTCCTAAAGGTAATACTTACTATATACGGTGAGGAATCCTTTGGAGTATTAATTTTTACATCTTCAATTTCCTCTTCTATTCTCTTGATAAAGTATCCCTTTAGATTGAGGACCCTGTCTCTCTCATCTTTTCCCTTATCTAAAAGGATTTTAACTGCTTCACCTAATCCAATAATTCCAGGCACATTTTCGGTACCTGATCTTAAGCCGCTTTCTTGATTGCCTCCAAATACTATTGGTTCAAGCTTAAGCTTCTTATTTATATATAATCCTCCTATCCCTTTTGGTCCATGGACCTTGTGGCCGCTAAAGGAGAAGGTGTCAATTTTATTTATACTTAAGTCTACCTTGCCAAAGGATTGTATTCCATCTACATGTAGCAAAGGTCTATTTGCAAATCCTTGAATTACTTCCCTTATTCTTTCAATATCCTGTTTTACACCTATTTCATTATTTACATGAATAATGGACACTAGAATAGTATCCTCTCTTATAGCATTTTTTAAGTCATTAAGGTTAATAAAACCTTCGTTATTTACTTTAAGATAGGTTACCTCAAAACCTAGAGACTCATAATGCTTAAGAACATTATATATAGATGGATGCTCTATATTAGTAGTGATTATATGTTTTCCCTTCCTGGAAAGCTTATTTATAATGCTCTGTAGTGCTATATTGTTACTTTCAGTTCCACCCGACGTAAAGTAGATTTCTTTTGCATCTACTTTAAGGAATTCTCCTATTGTTCTTCTCACGTCTTTAATTTTATTTTCAATGCTTATACCAAGTCTATGAAGACTCGAAGGATTTCCAAAATCCGACTCTAAGGCTTCAACCATTGCCTTTACAACTGTTTCTCTTGGCTTAGTAGTGGCACAGTTATCTAAATATATCAAATTAACACCTCTTATTCTAATTACCTTTTCATTATACCATTTGATTTATAGAATGTCTTTAAATAAACAGTATTTCTAAATAATGAAAAAAACTTGCACAATTTGTCGCATTTTGCTATAATTTAATTTGAGGTTATCCCCCTGGTAACCTCGAATAAGATCTCTATTCCCAATACCCCTTTTGAACGGATATGTTCCATCCTAAAAGGATGAAAGGCTCCACTATGGAGTCTTTTTTTTTATGAGTTGGGAAACTGCATATGTTTAATAACTTTAGTAACACTATTATTCCTTATAGAATATATTGAATTGAGGTAAATAAACCTCGAGAGGAGGAATATTATGAGTTCTAAATTTAGACCTGATGTGGATCCAGACGAAATTGTAGATAGATGTTGTGATGCTAATACCGGTTGTGAGTGGGATGGTACTTTAAGAAATGTAGTGACTGAACCTATTTATGTACAAAAGGTTTATGATGCAACATTGGTACAACTACAGGCCTTAAGCACTGTTAATAACGTAAGATTTACACCAAATTTGCCAGAAGGATCTAGAATTCTTAGGGTAGTAGATATACGATGCAGGAGATTCTTCAACCCAGCTAATATCAATGACCCTAGAAATTTAGTTATAGTACCTGAAACTGTATTATCCGGCGGCGAGTTTGTAAGAAAAGAAAACGGTGAATGTGTTGAGGTAGTTGGTCCTGATGGCTTAAGCACTCAAAAACTTGTATTTGCAGACACTTCGGAGTGCGATGAGGAAGGTAGAGGTACTCCTGTATTTGGTACACAAAGAATTAGATTAAGTGGTAATGTAGTAGTAGAGTTAGAGTTGTTATTATTGGACTCTAGAGATAGAAGAGTCAGATTTACAGTAAGTGCTATTGTACCTGTAGCTACAGTAGCAAACCCAATTATTCTAACTAATTTCTTCGAATTATGTATACCTTCAGTATTTGACTCAGCATTCTTCCCAAGATTTGCAGAATTCTGTAATATAAACTGCGAAACTAGACTTGGAACAAACAGTCCTCAAAGGGATATCGATGTATGTCCGGAATCCGGACAGATTAGAGTTGATCTTATAATTGCACTTTGTATAACATGTGAGAAGAAGATTATAGTCCCAGTTCAACTTTGTGTTCTATCTACTGGATTCCCAGAATTATCACCTGAAGTATCTCCAATTTGTTCATCATTCCCTACATTATTCCCAAGACAAATAGATGGAAGTGGAGATGTTGGAGGTATCAGAGACAATCCTGGATGCGGCGGAAGAAGATTTAAACTTGGTCTTGACAGAATGGAAGAAACAGAAAGTGAAGAAGAATAGGTGTAAAACCTATTCTTTTTTATCTTGAAAAAATCTTTAATTCTATATA
>CAZTEN010000237.1:0-3225 GCA_964612495.1 uncultured Tissierella sp.
AGCTTATGTCCATTCCAAGTACGAAAGACCGAGCCTTGTATTCATTAATCAATTCTTCTCTATTCATGTTATTAATACTTATAAAGAGGTCATTCAGTATTCCCGCAATAAGTTTGTTTCTGGTTGCATCCTTTGGAAATAGAGAACCTGCTATGGATAAAAGCTCTTGGGGAAAATCTTCTTCTCTGGTACTAATATTGATTCCTATTCCTATTATAATACTTTCTATAGTACGGCTTTCAAAGTCACTGGTTGCCTCTGTAAGTATTCCGCATATCTTCTTTTTATTTAGGAATATGTCATTTACCCATTTTATCTTTGGAGATAAAATGGTAAGCTTTTCTATAGCCTTACATACTGAAACTGCTGTGTATATGGTAATAAGCTGAGAATCTTCTAGATTTAAGTTTGGCTTTATTATTATACTCATATATATACCTGACCCGCTTGGAGAGAAAAAGGACTTTCCATATCTTCCACGCCCTTGGGTCTGCTCCTCAGCTATTAAAATAGTTCTATCCATAGCACCCTCAATTGCCATCTTTTTAGCCAGGATATTTGTTGATGTTATTGTTTTATAGGTATGTATCTGAATCTCTTTATTTGGTATATCTAGATATTGTTTGATTCCCTGTTCCGATATTAAATCATTTTCCTTACCTAGAATATAGCCTTTATTAGTAGCTGCATTTATAATGTAGCCATCCTCACGTAAAGAGTTTACTGCTTTCCAGATAGCTGATCTTGAAACAAGGAGCTTATCAGCCATTTCTTGACCGGAAATCGCATTTTCCCCACTTTGCTCTAAAAGGTTTAAAACTTCTGATTTTACTGACATATTAACCCCTCCAATAAGGTTAATTATAACAAAAGGAAATTGGATTATCAACCAGTTGCAATGTATTGGTTGACAACCCACTAAGATGGATACATAAAAAAGTCAGCACCTATCATCAGGTACTGACATCTTCATCTCATTATTTTTCTAAATAGATATTATTCAATCTACCTATTTTTTCAATTCTGTTCTCTGCTAGCTTGTCTGCCGCTTTATATGTTGGGATATTTTCGTTCTTAGAGATTTCTATAACCTCTTTTACTATATCATAGATTGTGCTTACTTTTGCAATTGCCTTATCGTAATCATAGCCTACGAACTCCTCAGCTACATTAATTACTCCACCTGCATTGATTATATAATCAGGAATGTAGAGTATACCCTTTTCTCGAAGGATGTCCCCATGCTTTGTTTCCTTAAGTTGGTTGTTTGCAGCCCCTGCAACTATCTTACACTTTAATTGATCTACAGTGAAGTCATTGATAGTAGCACCCAAAGCATTTGGTGAATATATATCGCATTCTACTCCGTATATTTCATCAGGACCTACTGCTTTTGCACCGAAATCATTTACAACCCTATCTATACTTTCTTTACTTAGAGCAGTTACAATAAGCTCTGCTCCAGCTTCCTTTAGTAGTCTACATAGTTCGTAGCCAACTTCACCTAATCCTTGTACAGCTACTTTCTTACCGGTTAAATCAGTAGAACCATATACTTCTTCTACTGCCGCTAAGATACCTCTGAAGGTTCCATATGCTGTTACAGGAGATGGGTTTCCACTCTTTCCTTCCAAGCCCATTACATAATCTGTTTCATCATTAACATAGGACATATCCTGAGTAGTTGTGTTTACATCTTCGGCAGTAATATATCTGCCATTTAATCCCTCTATAAATCTTCCAAGAGTTCTAAATAAAGCTTCACTCTTAATATTCTTTGGGTCTCCAATTATTACTGTCTTACCACCACCAAGGTTTAAACCGGCAGCTGCATTTTTATAAGTCATACCTCTTGATAACCTAAGAACATCAAGGATAGCATCTTCTTCATCTTTATAATTCCACAGTCTAGTACCTCCAAGAGCAGGTCCTAAAGTTGTATCATGAATACCAATTATAGCCTTTAATCCGGAATTCTTGTCATGGCAGAACACTAATTGCTCGTAGTCGTACTTCTCTAAGTAGTCAAATATCTTCATAATAAAATCTCCTTCGTTTTAATATGGTGCAGCTTAAAACTGCTAAATTAAAAATATGACTTATTATATCAGTCTTTTAGAATATTTGCAATATTTTAATAATGTTTTTTTGAAAAAAATGTAAAATGGAAAAACATGTATTTGTTTGTAATATAAAGTTTAAGGGTAAAATGCCTTTAGAGGTGATATAATGGACATTTTAAGACCTATAGAAGACAAATATACCATAGAGAAGGAACATTGGGTAGGGACTGCTTTTAGAGTGAAAAACTATTTCCCGGGAGGCAAAAATCTTTTGGACAGGTTTTCTCCCTTTGCTTTGATGGATTATAATGCACCAAGGGAATTCCCACCATCTAAATCAGCAAGAGGTATAGGACCACATCCCCATAGAGGCATTGAAACAGTAACCTTAGCATTCCAAGGAAATGTAGAACACCATGATAATGCCGGACACCATGGAATCATATATCCTGGTGATGTGCAGTGGATGACTGCAGGAAAAGGAATAATGCACAAGGAATATCATGAGAAGGAATTCCAAAAAACCGGTGGAATTTTTCATCTTGTCCAGCTATGGATTAGCCTACCAAAAAAGGATAAATTCACAGAACCGAGATATCAGGATATTCGAAATGAAAACATGGGAAAAATCCGACTCGAAAACGGTATAGGAGAGATTACAGTAATCTCAGGAGAAGTGATGGATACCAAGGGTCCGGCATTGACCTTCTCACCTATTAATCTATATGTTGTAAATTTACAATCTCAAGGAAAAATAACTCTAGAAGAGCCCGGAAATTATAATACAGGGATACTTATAATGAAGGGTAATATAGAGGTAAATAACACAAGTTGTGTGGAAAATGACTTTGTTCTCTTTGAGAATAGGACAGGAAAAATCGAAATAAATAATGCTTCAAAAGATACAAAAATCCTTGTACTTAGTGGAGAACCTTTAAATGAGCCGGCATTAGCTGCAGGACCATTTGTAATGAATACTAAGGAAGAGCTTAGACAAGCAGCCGAGGATTATAGAAACGGGTTATTTGGCACCGATAATTTCTAAAAATAAATAGTAAGAAAAGCCTTTAGAATATCAGACCTAAAGGCTTTTCTTCTTAACTTTACTCATTATATAAGCCATTCTCCTAATAGAGATCCTATTAGAGCAACTGCATACTTT
>CAZTEN010000238.1:0-3218 GCA_964612495.1 uncultured Tissierella sp.
GAATCCGTAAATAGATATACATATATTACCGGGATAGGCTTGATTTTAATTATATATATATCTAATCTTATCCTTCATAGGATTTCTAAAGGAGATAATTACATATTTTTAATCGTTACCATGCTTATATCCATAGGCGTAATCATGATTTATAGAATTGACTCTGAATTGGGTGTTAAACAGCTTATATGGCTCTCCTTTGGCGTCTTTATATTCTATTTGACCTATTTTACATTACGATTTATTAGAGGATGGCAGAAATGGATAACCTTATATATAGGGGTAGCATACATCCTTTTTATTCTAACATTTATTCTTGGGACTAGAAAATATGGTGCTATAAATTGGATTCAGATAGGTAGTTTCAGCTTCCAACCAGCTGAGATAACTAAGATACTCTTGATATTTATATTAGCTTCATATTATTCCAATACTGAGAAATTTAAGAAGTATAAAAATGCTAAGTATTATATAATGGCAATTGTTTATTCTTTTATAGGTCTTTTGTTTTTGCAAAAAGATTTAGGGACTGCATTGATATTCTATGGAATATTTGTTGCAATACAATTTATTTATGAAGAGGATCGTAGGCTAATTCTATATAATTTAGGATTATTTGCTATTGGAGGAATTATTGGATATGGGCTTTTCGACCATGTTAAGGTTAGAATTCTTACATGGATAGATCCTTGGTCATATATAGATAATAAAGGATATCAGATTACTCAATCATTATTTGCTATTGCAGAGGGAGGGTTCTTTGGCACTGGTCTTGGTCTTGGTCATCCAGAATTCATACCTCTCGCCTATACGGACTTTATATTTCCTGCAATTTGTGAAGAAATGGGCTTGTTTGCAGGTATAGGGATTATCATGCTGTTTTTGATTCTTGTATATAGGGGTTTTAAGATTGCATTAAGTCAGATAAATCCTTTCTTTAGAATATTAGCTCTTGGAGTTAGCATATTATTTGGAGTACAATCAATAATAATCCTTGGAGGTGTACTTAAGGTTCTACCTCTTACTGGAATAACCTTACCCTTTGTATCCTATGGAGGTAGCTCGGTTCTATCCAGCTTTATTGTCCTTGGAATACTTCAGGTTGCATCTGAGGACCTACCTATAGATGAAGACCTGAAATTGGAGGAGGATAATAATGAAATCAGAGATTAGAAGGATAATATTAGTTCTTATAGCCATATGTTTGTCATTTGTAGGGCTGATAGGATACATGAGTTATTTTCAAGTATTTGAGGCTGAGAGTGTTAAAATGAACTCCTACAATAAAAGACTATGGATCAATGAGGAGAATATATTAAGAGGTTCTATAACAGATAGAAAGGGTAGAATTCTGGCATACAGTGAAAAACAGGATAATCAGATGAAGAGATTTTATAAGTATGGAAGTCTATATTCCCATATAATTGGGTATAGCTATAGAGAATATGGGAAAGCTGGATTAGAGCTTATTTATAATAATCAGCTTTTAAATATTAATGAAAATTCTGCAATAGATGAGCTTATAAACATAGTTGCTCCTAATACTATAGGTAACAATTTAGAGCTAACTATAGACCATGGCACACAGGAAAAAGCAAGAGCATTGTTAAGTGGAAAAAAAGGTGCAATAGTTGCTATGAATCCTAAGAATGGTGAAATCTATGCAATGGTTAGCCTTCCGGATTTTAATGTTACTTCATTAAAGGATGATTGGGGAAATATCTCAGAAGATACTAATAGTCCATTATTAAATAGAGCTACACAAGGCCTTTATCCACCTGGTTCATCCTTTAAAGTTATTACATCAGCTGCAATACTTAAAAATCAAGCTTTATCTAAGGATTATAAATGTACTGGAACAACTACAATTAATGGATATGTTTTCAAGGATTATCAGGAAGGAGGACATGGAAATATTAGTTTGAGCCAGGCCTTAGCCCAATCATGTAACACTTATTTCACTACAAAATCTCTTGAAGTTGGAGATGAGCTTTTAAGGAATACTGCAGAAGATTTCATGTTTAATAAATCCATTCCTTTTGATATGCCTGTTAAAATATCTGCATTTCCAAGTGGTAAGCTTGGGGATACAGATTTAGCTGCTTCTGCCATAGGTCAAGGGAAAGTTCTAACTACCCCACTAAATATGGCCATGGTTGCATCCTCTATAGCAAACAGTGGAGAAATGGTAAGACCGGTGTTGGTGAAACAAATATTATCCTCAAACGGTAAAGTAATTAAACTAAACAGAAGTGAAACAATTTCTCAAGCCGTAGATAGTCTTAAGGCTAATGAGATTAAAGAAATGATGGTTGAAGTCATAAGGGAAGGGACCGGCAAAAAAGGCAGTATAAGAAATGTTCAGGTAGCTGGAAAAACAGGAACTTCAGAAAATGCATCGGGTAAGTCCCATGCTTGGTTTATTGGCTTTGCACCGGTAAGTGATCCTAAGATAGCCATTTCAGTACTACTTGAAGAAGAAGGCTCCACTGGTGGAACTTCAGCTGCACCTATTGCAAGGGATTTAATCATATATGGGTTGAATAATATTAATTTTTAGGAGGTAGTTTATGGGGATTGGTGAGATATTAGACAGAGAAGATATAGGTAATGATTCTAAGTGGGATTTAGAGTCAATGTATATAGATTTAAATGATTGGAATAAGGATTATGACCGATCTGTTAGGCTAAAGGGCAATTTTGATAAGCATAGAGGAAATGTTTCTTCAAGCAGTAGAAATTTATATAATGCTCTAAGGGATATGGAAGATTTATATAGGCTAGTTGAAAACATGTACTCCTATGCCCATATGAAGCTTGATGAGGATACTAGGAACTCTACTTTTCAAGAGTTAAATGATCGTGCCCTGAACCTCTATGTTGAGATTTCTGACAGGGTTTCCTTTGTTGTACCGGAAATTCTTACACTTGATGAAAATATCTTAAGGAGATATTTTGATGAAAATAGTGACCTTATCCTATTTAGACAGCATCTAGAGGATATATTTAGGGAAAAGAACCATGTCTTATCAGCTAGAGAGGAATCTATATTAGCACAGTTTGGAGATGTAGTAGGTGCATCTAATAAAATATTTTCTATGTTGAACGATGCTGATTTGAAGTTTCCTAAAATAAAGGATGAAAATGGAGTAGAGCTTGAGATAACGTCTGGTAACTTCATACCATTGATGGAATCTACAAACCGAGAAGTAAGAAAA
>CAZTEN010000239.1:0-3212 GCA_964612495.1 uncultured Tissierella sp.
GGTAATTCGAAAGTAAGACAAGCAATAACATATGCAATTGATAGGCAAATAATTATTGATACTATGTTTTCCGGTACAGGATATCCTTCAACTGCCCCGCTAGCAAAAGTTACATGGGGATATGCTAATTTAGGAGAAATTAAACAGGATCAGGCTAAAGCTAAACAATTATTGGCTGAAGCGGGATATCCAAACGGATTCGATACGAAAATTGTTACTACCGAAAGATATATGAAGGGTGTTCAATTAGCTGAAGTATTGTCATCACAATTAGCAGAGGTAGGAATTAATGCTAAAATAGATGTGTGGGAATGGAGTGCTTTATCAGCCTCATGGAGTGGAATAACATCTGATGAATTTGATCAACCAATATTCATAATGGGAGCAGGACCATCAATGAGAGACGCTGATGGAGGGCTAAGAGGATTATATACTACTACTGAATCAGGCTTAAATGATAGAAATTATGGTTTCTATTCAAACAGTGAAGTTGATACATTAGTTTATGCTGGAATGAAGGAAACTAATCCGGAGAAAAGAAAAGAGTTATACAAAAGAGCAGAGGAGATATTGTATCATGAAGATCCTGCTGGAATGTGGCTTTTTGATATGTACGGAATGGCTGGTATGTCAGATAAAGTTGAGGGTGTTAATTTAAGTGCTATAAGTACCATTACATTTGAAAGAGCAAAGATAAAGAAATAAACTATATTATAGGAAGTGGCTAAGTCCACTTCCTTAAAAAGGGGAGATTTATATGTTGATATATATTACAAGAAGGATACTGCAGCTCATACCGGTATTAATTATAATATCCATTGTTGTATTTCTTATGATGCATATGATACCTGGAGACCCTGTTAAGAATATGTTAGGCATTGAAGCATCAAAAGAAGCTGTTGAAGCAGAACGTGAAAGACTTGGATTGAATGATCCTCTGTTAACTCAATACTTAAGATTTATTAAAGGTGCAGTCAAAGGAGACTTGGGCACATCAATATTTACAAAGAAGCCTATCATGAAAGAAATTATGGGAAAGTATCCCAATACATTTAAATTGGCATTGGGAGGGACATTATTTGCTACATTTGTAGGAGGTATTATAGGTATTATATCTGCTGTTAAGAGAAACAAACCAATAGACAGTATTTTGATGATATTTTCACTAATGGCTGTATCTACACCATCGTTCTTTTTAGCTCTTCTGATGCTTCTTGTATTTTCATTGAAATTAGGATGGTTCCCAAGTATTGGACTAAAGACACCTTTGCATTTTATTTTACCAATAGCAACTTTAGGGATGCAGTCAGTAGGGTTAATAGCGAGGACTACTCGTTCAGCAATGATAGAGGTTCTTGGCGAAGATTACATAAGAACTTCCCGTTCACGAGGCATACCAGAAAATGTAATAATATTTATTCATGCATTAAAAAATGCAATGATTCCTGTTATAACTGTAGTAGGATTAAGGTTTGGAGGATTATTAGCAGGATCCACATTGGTTGAAACGGTCTTTTCAATACCAGGTGTTGGAAGATACCTTGTAGATGGTGTATTGAAAAGAGATTTTCCTGTGGTACAAGGTACTGTGCTGATACTTGCTTTTACCTTTGTATTGGTAAATATGATTGTTGACATATTATATGCAGCTATTGATCCAAGAATTAAGTATGATTAGAGGAGTATCTTATGAATTCAATTGTTTTTAAGAGATTTATAAAAAGAAAAACTTCCTTGATAGGCGGGATTATTTTGCTGATATTTTTTGGGATGGCAATATTCGGACCTCTTATAGTCAGATACGACCCTAATGCAATTGATTTGCGAAATGCATATCAGGCACCAAATAAACATCACCCGTTAGGGACTGATAATCTTGGGCGTGATATTTTTACCAGAATTGTTATAGGTGCTCGAACATCCTTGCTTGTAAGCTTAGTTGGTACATTTTATAGGTATGATGCTTGGTGTTATAGCTGGATACTTCGGAGGTAAATTAGATGCAATTATATCTCGTTTTATTGACTTCTTGTTAGCATTCCCAGGCTTGTTATTGGCAATTGTCGTAGTCGCTATTTTAGGAAATGGTATTATAAACACGATTGCTGCAATTGCTTTTTATTCAATACCATATATAGCCAGAATGGTGAGAGGAGTTGTTTTAACCATAAAAAACCTTGAGTATATTCAAGCTTGTAAAGTTATAGGAGAATCTGATTTCCGAATCATCTTTACACATATTATTCCAAACTCTATGTCTCAAATTATTGTTAACACAACATTAAGTCTTGGAACGTCAATTTTAACGGCTTCTTCTTTATCATTCTTAGGTTTGGGTGTTACACCACCGAATCCTGAATGGGGAGCTATGTTAAGTCAAGGTCGTGAAGTTATAAGAAGTTATCCTTTAGCAGCAATAGCACCTGGGTTAGCAATAACACTTGTTGTCTTAAGCTTTAGCTTAGTGGGAGATGGACTTAGGGATGCATTAGACCCGAGATTAAAGAATAGTTAGGTGAAACAAAATGGACAATACAATTTTAGAAGTTAAAAATTTAAGAACAAATTTTTATACTGATGAAGGAATAGTGCCTGCAGTTGAGGACTTGAGTTTTAGTTTAAAGGAAAAAGAAACATTGGCTATTGTAGGAGAATCAGGTTGTGGGAAAAGTGTAACTTCATTATCTATATTAAGGCTGATTCCATTTCCTCCCGGTAAAATAGTTGGTGGAGAAATATTATATAAAGGGAAAAACTTATTAAAGTTAAATGAAAAAGAAATACAAAGTGTTAGAGGAAATGAGATATCTATGATTTTTCAGGAGCCAATGACATCCTTAAATCCCGTATTTACAGTGGGAAGACAAATAATGGAATCATTGAAATATCATCAAAATATGAGTAAAGAACAAGCAAAAAAAAGGGCTATCGAAATGATAAAACTAGTTGGAATACCAACACCTGAAAAATGCATCAGTAACTATCCTCATCAGCTAAGCGGAGGTATGCGCCAAAGGGTAATGATTGCAATGGCGCTTGCATGTAATCCGAAAATTCTAATTGCAGACGAACCAACAACTGCTTTAGATGTTACAATTCAAGCACAAATACTAAATTTGATGGCTAAACTAAAAGAAGATACAAATACCGCTATAATACTAATAACCCATGATTTGGGGATAGTTGCACAAATAGCTAAAAATGTTATGGTT
>CAZTEN010000240.1:0-3204 GCA_964612495.1 uncultured Tissierella sp.
CTGATGCTATCCATCTTATCCATAATAGCTGCGGTACTTACAACAACCGACATAGTATCTATCCCTGTAGGCAGGTGTTCAAATGGAACCCTATATCTTTCAAGGACTTCAAGCACCCTTCTTCCAAAACCAAGCTCCTGGTTCATCATATCTTTTTCCACTGTAATGCTTGAAAAACCTTGTTTTCCTGCAACTCCCGTAACCATTCTACCATCCTCAGCCTTTTTTGCAGATGGTACTATTAGGGTCCCCTTATCCTCAGGGGCATTGGTATTCTTAATATTAATAGGGATTCCTGATTCCCTTACCGGAAATATGGCATCTTCATGCATTACAGTAGCTCCCATATAGGAAAGTTCCCTTAATTCTCTATAGGTGATCTCATCGATTACCTTAGGGTTTTCTACTATTCTTGGATCAGCCATCAGCATACCGGATACATCTGTCCAGTTTTCATAAAGGCTTGCACCTATGGCACGGGCAACTATAGACCCCGTAATATCCGACCCTCCTCTTGAAAAGGTCTTTATGCTCCCATTGGGCATAGACCCATAGAATCCAGGAATTACAGCATATTCATGATTTCTCAGCTCACAGGATAATACTTTATTTGTAGTCTGTGCATCGAAGATGCCATTCTCATTAAAAAATATTACCTTTTTGGCATCTATAAAATCAAATCCTAAGTATTTAGCCAATATCATAGAGTTTAAATATTCTCCACGACTTGATATATAATCATCGCTACCATGAAACAATATTGAAGTCTTAATACTTTCAAATTCCTCACGCAAAGAAAAGTCTAAATTTAGGTCTTGGATAATTTGGTTAAATCTATCCTCTATCTTTTGGAATTCATCATCTATATTTTCATTGTTCTTTGCTAAATTGAAGCACTTATAAAGTATGTCCGTAACCTTAACATCATCGGAAAATCTCTTTCCGGGTGCAGAAGCAACTATATATCTTCTTTCAGGCTCACTTTTAATTATCTTGGCTACCTTCTTAAACTGACTTGCATCAGCAAGGGAGCTGCCACCAAATTTTAAAACCTTAACTTCCATTTACTTATGATCCCCTTTATCTTAGGTATTGATGGCCCTTTAAGTTCTACAGCATATGTACTCTTAATTCTTCAGGAGAAAGTGCTGAAAGGTCCACCGGGGCCACATCGAATACAGTCTTACAGCCTGTTATGCCTCTATTTTTCATCCTAAATGCTGCTCTGGCATAGGCCACAAGAACGCTTGAAGTAAATTCAGGATTGGAATCCAGTTTTAACACATACTCAATTACATGGTTATTTTCCTCATTCCATCCTGTTTTACCTGTTCTTATAACATTTCCACCATGTGGAATTCCTGCATGATCTCTGCTTAGCTCTTCTTGGGATATAAAGTGAACTGTAGTATCATAGTCCGCAAAATAGGCGGGCATATTTACTATTTCTCTTTCAATTCTTTGAAGATCCGCTCCTTCTTCAGCTACTACAAAGCATTCGCGTCTGTGCTTTTCTCCCGCTGCCAGAGTTGGATTTTGACCATTTCTTACTGATTCCAATGCCTCTTCTATAGGTATGGTATACTGCTTAGCATCCTTAACTCCTTGAATCCTTCTTACAGCATTTGAATGACCTTGGCTAACTCCCTTGCCCCAGAATGTATAATCACTGCCCTTTGGAAGAAGAGCATTTGCAAGTACTCTGTTTAAGGAAAACATACCGGGATCCCAACCTACTGAAATAAGGGCAAGATTACCCCCTTCCCCCGCTGCTTTATCTACATTTTCAAAATGCTGAGGGATAGCGGAATGGTTATCAAAGCTGTCTATTACACTGAAAGTCTTTGCCAATTCCGGAGTCATTTGGGGTAAATCAGTAGCACTTCCTCCGCATATTATCATTACATCTATTTGGTCCTTCATATTTATTGCTTCAGAAATGCTATATACCTTTACTCCTTGGGTCAATAATGTCACATCACTTGGATTTCTTCTTGTAAAAACTCCTACAAGCTCCATATCAGGATTTTGTTTAATGGCGCATTCCACGCCTCTTCCTAAGTTTCCATATCCAGCTATTCCTATTCTCATACTATACGTCCTTTCTATCCTAACATATCCTTCATCGTATACATGCCTGCATTATGCTTAATTAAGAACTCTGCTGCGATAAGAGCTCCTTCAGCAAAGAGAGCCCTGCTATGTGCTTCATGTCTTAAGCTAATTGTTTGACTATCAGTCCCTACGATTATTTCATGGTCTCCTACTATATTGCCCATTCTTATTGCATGAATCCCAATTTCATTCTTTTCTCTCTTCTTATGGCCACTACGTCCTAAATTATAGACAAGGTCATTTCTCACATCTTTAATTTCATCTGCCAATAGAAGGGCAGTACCGCTTGGAGCATCTAGTTTTCTGTTGTGATGTCTCTCAATGATTTCAATATCAGCATCAGGCATGGTAGCTACAGTCTTCCTTGCTAACTCTATTAATAGGGCAATCCCTAAGGACATATTAGCTGCCATAAAAACCGGAATTTGAGTAGCTGCATCTACAATAATCTGTAACTCCTCTACATTATGACCCGTAGTTGCAACTACAAGGGGTAGTTTTTTATTTACTGCATAGGCTACCAGATTTCCTGTTACTTCATGGTTTGAAAAATCAATTATGCAGTCAGCCTCACCCTGGAATTCATTGATATTCCTTCCAACTGCTCCAGCTAAAGCGGAGCTTCTATATCCGTTTTCAATAATCTTGATAAGTTCCTGTCCCATTCTTCCAGTACTTCCATGGACTAAAATCCTCATACTTACACCCCTATACTTTTTTAATGAACCTATGCTAGCTTAATACCCAATTCTTTCATAAGTCCTAACATTTTTTCTCTATTTTGACTCTCCATTCTAGTAAGCGGAAGTCTTAAATAGTCCTCACAATATCCCATAGCAGCTACTGCAGCCTTTACAGGTATTGGATTTACTTCACAGAATAGTGAATTTATAAATGGAATTAAGTCTAATTGAAGCTTTGCACTTCCTGCTACATCACCTTTAAACCATCTATCGCATATTTCAACTGTTTCTTTAGGCATTACATTTGAAAGTACGGAGATTACACCAATCCCACCAAGAGCTAATAATGGAACTATTTGATCATCATTTCCTGAATATATGTCTAATTTATCTCCACAAAGATGGG
>CAZTEN010000241.1:0-1749 GCA_964612495.1 uncultured Tissierella sp.
ATATTATTACGGTAAATTTCTTTATTATAGGACCCAGTTGTTTCGTTAAAGGATAAGTATAAGCCATTGCTGTAACCTGCATTCGTATAGATCGGGTTATTGGTTAAAATGTTATCCGAACATAAAAGATTCTTTGTATTTGTAATTGACAATGCACTACTGCCATAAGGAGCATTAACATTTATGTTGTTGTTTGTTGCATAAACATTCTGACTGCTTACATGAATACCGTACTCATAATCCCCAGATAGGGTATTACCGGATAGATAAAAAATTTCCGACTGATTTATCAGATAGACACCATGTCCCTGAACCGCATCGGTAGTTCTGCTAAAGGTATTATCCCGGATTTCGCTTGTGCTGCCTGGAAGAGTTTCATAGCCAGAAACTACATATCCGTATTCATAGATGGCATTCTGCATGAAATCGGTAAAACTGCAATTTAATATTTTATAATAATCCGGATAACTGCTATAGGATCCATATGAAAAAGGTCCAAACCCAATACCGTGCCCAATACCGCTGTCGCCATTGCGGAATTGCAACCGCTCTAGAATCACCCCAGGAGTCGTGATTAGTGTTGTCGTATAGCCGTATTCTGTTAAGGACGGATGTCTATCCATATATACCTGATCATCAAGGCCCTTGATGTGTACCGCTCTGTCAATCCACATGGGTGCAGTATAATTCCCCGAAGCAACTAAAATCTGGCCACCTGAGGCAACATATGGCAGTGCATTAGTAATTGCGGCAAAGGCATCCACGCCAAATGTATATTCCCCGGTATTGCCTTCGCTATAATCGTCATCCACATAGGCGGTTTCAATCATTGCACAAGTGAAGGCATCATCAAAAACAAAAACATCACCAAGATCGCTTCCATCCGCATTAATACGGGAAAAAATCTCTTCTGGGTCTGTGCTACCCCAGTCAGTCCCCTTGGTATTCAAACGAAGCCCACCTGTAACCCAACCAGGATTCGGTTCCCAATCTAGATTGATGACATTGCCCCAAAAAGCATTGCATTTTCCATCTTCTATAAATTTGAAAATAACTTCGGCATTAGTATAGTCACGATAATCCAAGCCAATATAGAAATTGACGATCTTATTATCGAAAACGGCAAAAGTTGTTTGTGTAGCATCATCATTATCATTATAGAGATAGATCCCCACATCTCCTGCTTTTTTTATTGATTTATTAATAATGGTGTTATTACTTATGGCAATTGAAGGATAATTACCAATTGGTTCAATATCAATGCCTTTATGGGAGGTTTCTATGCGATTTCCATCCATTAGCAGATAAAAGGCATCGCCCTCTACGGCAATATCAAGATCTCGAAAAGTATTGCCGGTGATGGTGCCTGAATTGATATCTTCATAGATTCCTCTGCCAATGCCGTTATTGCCGATTAGTTCACTATCTTTGACTTCAATATTGCTGTTGCCGTCAAGATTGATGACGGAATATGAAGATTCTGCATCCTCGGATAAGGCGAGCTCAGAATTAAGCACCGTCAATTTTTTGCCATACCCCATATTAATAGGTCTTTTGGCGGTAATCTGGCAGTCCTCCACTGTGACATAAAGGTAATCTGAATAATCCTGCCAAATTCCAAAATCTAAATTTTCAAATATACTATTGTAAAAGTAAGCTGCATTGCCTTCCGCTCTATCACAAGAATTAATATAAACCCCGTAGCCAGCCTTTTCCACCTCTGGGGTGGCGGGGTTATCTCCGGTTAGA
>CAZTEN010000241.1:1759-3174 GCA_964612495.1 uncultured Tissierella sp.
TGGTTATTGAACTCAAAGAGTTTATTTGTAGCGAGTTCGGGATTTTTATAGACTGTCACTGGTGCAGTATCCCCTGCCTCAACAATTACACTCGCCCCAGAGGCAATGCTGATTATGCCAGGGGATGGATAAGGTGTCTCCCCGCCATATACTTTGATGGTATAGCTTTCAGCAGTGGTTACCATTTGAAAGGCTTTTGTCAAGGTTTGTACAGCCGTGGCTTGTATAAGGCCGTCGTTGGTATCGTTTCCTTCAACGATATCCACATGAATGGTATGGCTGGTAGCTGCCATGGCAGTAGCCGGCATCATGGCGATTGCCGCAACCGCAGCAATAAGCATTGCCAATAAGAGTATCCGAGATCGCTTTCGCATTTTAATTTCCTCCTTCATATTCACATAAGATTTTTTTATTGATATTTTTCTTAATTTTATTAATTAGTTTTTTATAATCCGTCTTATTGTCTAATAGGCCTTGATAAATAATTTCATCTGTTTGAATTTCCATTTCAAAGGACTTCTGGCTTTTCTTCAGTGTAATATTCAAAATGCTCTCTTCCGGTATTGTAACTGACCGGTCTTCGGATTCTTTAGGTGAAAGAATCAGCTTCCCTTTTCGGATAAGCAAATCATATATTTTAGTCTCGAAGAAACCTGTTTTCATACGAAATTCACAATCCAATTTAACCACCTCGTTTCAATTGGTCTTAGCCTACTTAAATAAGTGTACTACTATGATTTATATAGTGGAAGAGTTCCCATGAAACTGACCGTGACTAATTCGTTGGCACAAATCGTGCCAAAATTAATTGATTTTTGCCCACTCCATTGGTATAATTAGGCAGAGGTGATAATATTGCAATTTTTTGAGAAATTAGATTTTCTAATGAATATTACAAACACCAGCAACAGCGCGTTAGGTCAAAAGGTTAAGCTTGACCCCTCCTACATAAGCAGACTCAGAAAAGGGAAACGCAATGCTACAAAAGATGAGGCGGTCATAAATAAAATGGCTGATTATTTCTCGCGCCATTGCGTGTCAGATTATCAGCGCAAGGCATTGTCAGATACATTGAATATTAACATGTCTGTCACTGATACCTATGAGATATCTGTTTATATAGCGAAATGGCTAGGCAATATAAAGGATGATGAAATAAAAGCCATTGAGGGTTTTCTTGACGGCCTGAATAAGTTAAATATAAATTCAAAGATGCCTAAGAAGATGACTGAAACGAATAAGCAAAAAAATGAGTCATCCAAATCGCCACAGGATGAAATATCGATTTATTATGGGGTAAAAGGCAAGCGCCAGGCCGCAGAATATTTTTTAATGGAAGTCCTTGCACAAGACAAACCGGAAACCTTACTGCTATATAGCGATGAAGCAACCGACTGGATGACGGAAGACCCTGA
>CAZTEN010000242.1:0-3157 GCA_964612495.1 uncultured Tissierella sp.
ATTTTGGAGGTCTTGGTTATGACAATAAGAGATAGTAAGAATCACAATGATGCAAATAATGATCTTTCACCTATGGCTAGAGCCAAGATGGATCAGTATGCAAACTTCATGATTAGAATGATTGAAACAGATATTTCGTTTTTTGAGTATTTGATTGTTATGGCTGATGGAGATTTGCTGAAGAAAATTTGTATTGAAGCCATGCAAATCGGGGTTAAAGACAGTGCAATAGTACCGTTCAAGGTGATGGCTTTACCGGGATTCGATTTTGAGAAATATACTAAAATTAGAGACCGAATTCCAACGATTTTTGCTCCAAGCTGCTGGGGAGGTTTGACATACAATTCTTTAGGGCTAGAATTTAAGTCTTTGTTTATTAATATGTTTGAAAATCATGGAGATTACTTATCAATATTAAAGAACCCCCAATATTACATGGAGCAACCATTAGAATTCATGCAGATGAAGCCAATGCCTGTTGGAACAGGCGAAAGGAGAGAATAGACTGGGATAATCTCATAGTAATGTTTTATGAAGAGGATGAAGAGCTAGTCAATGAATTTTTAGCATTCCCATATAAAAGGAAAATATGTTTTGTACCTTATCAGTCGAGTAACGAAGAACTGATTTCAATAGATTATAAGCAGAGTATGCCCAACAAGCCGTTTTGGGAAATTGTAAATGGGATGGTATCAGGATTATGTGTCTACTACGATGTGATGGAACTGATACTGAATAATAATTTCATCCATATTGCAACCACGAAGCAAAGGGTCATTTTTTGGGGTCTGAATGGATAGAGAGTCCCATACACAGCGATTCTGGAGATTCCGGTATGTCACGGTAGTGACCATAGCGTTCTATTTTTTCAAAGCCAAAACGCTGATAGAGTCTCAGCGCATCCTGCAGTATCTCGCCAGTTTCAAGAAGCATAGATTGATATGCTTCTTTTTTTGACCGATCGATGAGCTGAGAAAGAAGTTGACCACCGACATTTCTCCTTCGATAGAGAGGACGAACATAAAAACGCTTCACTTCGATTTCTGTGGGGGAGTACTGCCGAAGAGCAGCACATCCAATAGGCTCGCCATCGTAGTAGGCAAGAAGAACATAGCTATACGTTTTACCCTGTATTGGACAAGAGCGAATCCCTACCTTGTACCTCTTGATATTGAAAGCGGACTGTTCATCCCACTAATGGTGGGTCCCAAGTATCCCTTTGATTTATCCATTGATAGCGTCCGTTGTCTATAATTATCTTATGCACTTAATAGGTTCTTTCACACCTGATTAATATATAGATACATGCTCCTAGTAGCTTATTCAGTGTCCAGACGCAACAGTAAATTTATTTTATAGAACTTTTAATATTAACCTTTACAATAGAATTATAATATGACAAAATTATGAAAGATATGTACTAAATTATAGAATAAAGGATTAGAATAAATGATTTCATTATTTAATAAATTTAAGAAACAAAAGCAACTTATTTTAGAAATATTGCTTTTGTTAGCCGCTTATATAGTTTTTATAACTACCTTTACGGATATAGCGCTTGGAGTTCTCAATTCTGATATGTCAAGCGAATTGATTTTATCGAATCTATTAAATCAAGAAAAAGGTATTTTAAGTACGAATTGGTTTTATTCAACAGAATTAAGAGTGCTGAATACACAGTTGGTTTTTGCTCCTCTGTTCAATTTCTTTGAAAGTTGGACGAATGTAAGAATTTGGGGAACTGCCATTTTAATTATTATTTTACTTGCAAGTTTTCTATATTTAGCAAGTAAACTGAAAATAAAACATGCTTTTATATTTGCAATAGCTCTTCTTTGTCCTTTATCATCAGACTATTTTGGGATGGTTTTGGCAGGAACTTATTATATACCACATATTGCTATTACATTCATTTCATTGGGTCTATTTATATCAATAAAAGAGAGTGATTTAAAGCATAAATTAACTTGGATTAAAATAGTGTCTTTGTGTTTCCTTGCTCTTATTGCTGGATTGGGTGGCTTACGTCAGCTAGTCATATTGTATGTACCTATGGTAATATGTTCTACATTATATATTATTTCCTACATAAATAAATATGGGTTCACAATGTCAAAGAATGATTTTAAAGATATCGGGATCTCTCTTTCGATGTTAATTTCTGCTGGCTTTGGTTACTTGATAAATGCCAAAGTTCTAAGCAATTTAATTCACTTTTTTTCATATAATGATGTTCATTTTACTGGATTTTCATCCACAAGCATAGATTCAATCATTAATGGGTGGATGAATGCTTATGGTTATCAATCTTCAACTCCGGTATTTTCAAAACATTTGTTTTCTAATATTATTTTTGCCGGAATCATCGGTCTAATATTGTTTTCTATTTATACTGTTTTAAAACAAAAAGCTGTTTTCAATTTAAGTGAATTATACATAATACAATTCTTTTTATCAGCTGTTGTTTTTATATCTCTACTATATCTCTTTAGTGATATGTCATATGAGGATAGATATCTTTTACCGATATCTATCCTATTTCTTCCAGTTATCGCAATTGGAATTAATTCAATTCGCCATAAAATTGTAAAGCGGATTTTATACTCTGCAATTATTTTAGGTGTTATATACATTTCAACAACATTTAATCTCGATAGCAATGAATACATTCAATATGAAAAAAATAATGAGCTCAAAATAATTACTACTGAATTTGTTTCAGAGGGATATTACAATGGTTATGCATCATTTTGGGATGCTAATATACTAACTGAACTAACAGATGGTGATGTCGAAGTTTGGTGCTATTCTTTAGATAGTAATGATACAATGAATAAAAATGACTTCTTTGCATGGCTTCAAAAAACGTCTCACTCTACCACAAATCCAATAGGAAAAGTTTTTGTACTATTACCAAAAAGTGCTATAGAGTACAATAGTCAATTAGAGAATTGCCCAATTATATATCTCTCTGATCAATATATCGCGTATGGATTTGATAGTGATGAAGCATTACAAGAATTGTTACCAGAATAAAATGACATAGATAATATTAACCTAATAATCCCTCTGAGTTAGGGTAGTTGTCACCCACCTCTCATACTGATATGATAGGTATCAGAGAAGGACAGGTGACAGAGATGAGTTTTAACAAATA
>CAZTEN010000243.1:0-3117 GCA_964612495.1 uncultured Tissierella sp.
AAATAAAAAATCTTCTTAAGGTATCAAAAACCACAAGTGGCCTTGCATTCCCAACATGTATATAGTTATATACAGTAGGTCCGCAATTATACATATTGACTTTTCCTTTTTCAACAGGTATAAACTCTTCCTTAGATCTGGTTAAAGAATTATAAAGTTTCATAACTAGCCCCTTCCCCTGACAATATTTAAAGGCAATCTTTCAACGGCCTAAAGGTTTTTTAACACCTTATTAACTCTCTTGATTATTTTATCCTTACCAAGAAGATAAAGTATATTCACCATCTCTGGTCCATGTTCACTACCACTAATTGCAACTCTTGTCGGCATAAATAAGTTTTTCCCTTTGATACCGGTAGCTTTTTGAACTGTCTTCATAAAGGTCTTTGCATATTCCATATCGATTTCTTCAACATTTTTAAGTTCTTCAAGCAGGCCATTAAGGAGCTCAGGAACCTGTTCACCCTTAAGAAGGTCCTTGGCTCCCTCTTCAACTATTTCAAGTTCATCATCAAAAATGAACTTGACCTTTTCTACAACTTCCATTACAGTAGACAAGCTTTCCTTAACTGTATCAACTAAAACTTTTACCCATTCATAATTGTTTTTTGCAAATTCTTCATCAATATAACCAGCTTTAATAAGGTATGGGATAGCCAGTTCTGTAACCCTCTCTAGGTCTGATGATCTGATATAGTGTCCATTTACCCAATCCAGCTTATCCTTATCAAAAATTCCTCCTGTCTTAGATACCCTTTCAAATGTAAACTTCTTAACCATTTCCTCCATAGTTAGAATCTCTTCGTTATCATCAGGACTCCATCCTACTAAGGCTAAATAGTTTACCATCCCTTCCGGAAGATAACCCTTCAATCTAAGATCATCAACAGATACGTCGCCTTGACGCTTGGAAAGTTTCTTTCTATCTTTGTTCAATACTGTCGGAAGGTGAACATACTCCGGTTTTTCCCAACCAAAAGCATCATATAGATAAATATGCTTAGGCGTTGAAGGGAGCCACTCTTCTCCTCTTACTATATGGGTAATCTTCATTAGATGGTCATCCACTACTACTGCCATATGGTATGTTGGAAACCCATCAGATTTTAAAAGAACCTGATCATCTATGTCCTTTGTATTGATTACAATATCCCCTCTAACTAAATCATGGAATTTAATATCAAGATCATGAGGAAGTTTTAATCTTACAACGTGTTCTTCTCCTGCTGCAACTCTCTTTTTCGCTTCTTCTAAAGAGATGTTTTTACAAAACCCATCGTATTTAGGGACTAATCCCTTAATCTTCTGCTCATCCCTTAAGTGATCTAATCTCTCCTTAGAGCAGAAACAGTAATAAGCATGACCCTTCTCGATTAGTTCATCAACATATTTCTTATATATATCAAGTCTCTGAGATTGAATATAAGGTCCATATTCTCCCTTTTGTACAATCTGATGATTCTCAACGAAAACTCCTTCATCATATTCTACTCCAGCCCATTCTAAGGATTTTATAAGATTCTCAATAGCATCTTCAACCAATCTAGTTTGGTCTGTATCTTCGATTCTCAAAATAAATTTACCCTTGTTATTCCTAGCAAAAAAATAGTTATACAATGCAGTTCTAAGCCCACCTATATGTAAATATCCAGTAGGACTTGGTGCAAATCTAACTCTAACCTCGCTCATTACAACACCTCCGTTAATTAACACTATTTAAGTACCGCTAGCAATTTCATAGCAATTGCCTCACACCACCCCAACAATTTACTCGTTTTAGAAGCAGGGGATATCTACACCTCATTATAATATATCAATTCATAATTCACAATGTACAGTTATTATCTCAATCCTTCTTTTACAAATTCACTTAATACAAGGTCTTTAACTGTATCTGCATTTACTTCAGACTTATCATCTGATGTTCTTAGGGAGTATTCCACAATATTTTCCCCTGCCATTTTACCTACAGTAACTCTAATAGGAATTCCTATAAGATCCCTATCGTTGAATTTAACTCCAACTCTTTCATTTCTATCGTCTAATAGGACTTCATACCCAAGACCTAATAATTCATTATAAAGCTTATCACCTAGAGCTAATTGCTCTTCATTCTTAGTATTAACAATTGTTATTATAATTTGATATGGAGCTACAACAAGGGGCCAAATAATACCCTTATCATCATGATACTGCTCAACTATAGCAGCCACGCTCCTCGTAACACCAATTCCATAGCTTCCCATTACGAAAAAATTTTCCTTGCCATTTTCATCAAGGAATCTGGCTCCTATACTCTCACTATATTTGGTACCTAATTGGAATATGTTGCCTACCTCTATTCCTCGGTCCATTTTCAATGTTTCTCCACATTGAGGACATTTATCTCCCTCTTCAATTAAAAGAAGGTCTTCTACTATTTCACCTGTAAAATCTCTTCCGTAGTTTACATTCTTAATGTGGTAATCCGTTTCATTGCCACCCACTACTATATTTTTCATCTTAGTAATTCTTGAATCTACCAACAGTCTTGCTTCTTTAGAAATCCCAACCGGCCCCGTAAAGCCCTTATTAGCTCCGGATAGTCTCTTGATTACTTCTTCATCTGCAAGCTCAAGTTCAAATCCCCCAACTTTTAGATAATTCGCAAGTTTTACTTCATTTAACTCTCTATCCCCAGGAATTACAGCCAAAATAGGTTTACCTGCTGCCATATATACTAATGCTTTCCCCAACTTACTACTTTTTTCCATTCCCAAGAAGTTTTTCAAATCCTCAATTGTTTTTATATCAGGAGTTAGAACTTTATCCATCACTAACTCTTCTTCAGCTTCGTCACCAACATTATATACAACATCCGCTTTCTCGTCAGTGGCTGCATAATCACAATGTTGGCAATATGCTACTAGGGCTTCCCCAACTTCGCTCATAGCCATAAACTCATGGGATACCTTACCCCCCATAGCACCAGTATCCCCTTGTACTACTTTATAGTTTAACTTCAAGCAATCAAACACCCTGTCATAAGCTTTCCACATTATTTCATATGTCTTTACCAAAGCCTCTTCATCTACATCGAAGCTATAAGCATCCTTCATTATAAACTCCCTACCTCTC
>CAZTEN010000244.1:0-806 GCA_964612495.1 uncultured Tissierella sp.
GATAGTATTTCTAGAACAGTTCTAAATAAGGGCCTTGATTCAGGAACTGCTTTTGAAATTCTTTCAATTGATATTGCAGATGTAGATGTAGGAAGAAATATAGGTGCTAAGCTTCAAATGGATCAAGCAGATGCAGATAAGAAGATAGCACAGGCCAAGGCTGAGGAAAGAAGAGCTATGGCTGTAGCTAAGGAACAGGAAATGCTTGCTATGACTCAGGAAATGCGTGCAAAAGTTGTAGAATCAGAATCTGAGGTTCCGCTTGCTCTTGCAAAAGCACTAAAGGATGGAAACCTAGGCGTTATGGATTATTATAATATGAGAAATATTTTAGCGGATACTGATATGAGGTCATCCATATCCAAGATGAGTCAGGATGACAACACACAGAAATAGGATGTGATTAAATGGATAATGGAATTATTCTCCTGATTTTCTGGGCTGTAATTAACCTGCTCTTAAAGAGTTCCAAGGATAAGAAAAAGGCAGAAGAAGCAAAGAGAAGAAGAGCTAATGAATCTGGTTTTGATATGAAAACTCAGCCTAGTACTAAGTCCTCAAATAAGCATAAGAGCATTATCGATGTCTTTAGAGAAGATATAGAAAAGGAGATTCAGAGGGAGAAAGACCTTCAGCAAAAGCAACAACAACCTATATCAAAGCCAAGTTCTAAAGCTCCTAGAGCAAGTGCAATTCCTATTTCAAGCCCTATGTCAACCGGTTCTGCAATTAACGAAGCAACTACTACATCTATGAATACAGTAGACAAGAAGGGAACAGGAAATGTAGATGAATTGGTTGAAGAG
>CAZTEN010000244.1:816-3115 GCA_964612495.1 uncultured Tissierella sp.
CCAGAACCCTCTCCCAGGCATCAAAGGGAAAGATTATTGGGTTGAATTTAAGGAAGGATGTTTTAAAGGGTATAATTTACTCTGAAATTATATCCCAACCCAAGAGTTTAAGAAATTTAAAAAGATATTAAGGATATTAAGAAATCCCCCCATTTTTGGGAGGATTTCTCTTTTTGTAATAGATTTATAAAATTACACATAAGATAGATTGGAGGGATTTAAATGAAAAAAACCAATAATATAAAAACCAATATATCAGAAGCCTTAGAACTTCCTGTAGAAATAACTATGGATTTACCTAAGATAACCTTAATAGGAAACCAAGAAGCCATAATATACAATCATAAGGGTATTATCGAATATAGCTCAACCCTTATCAGAATTAATTCAAGAATTGGTATTATAAAGGTTGTGGGTAGTGACCTAGAAATCAGAAATATACTGTCAGAAGAAATATCCATAGTTGGAATCGTTGAAAATATTGAAATTCTAAGCTAGAGGTGAGGATATGCTGGCTATAAAAATATGGAATTATTTAAAGGGATATGTTATTATTAGAATTGAAGGACTTGCATTGGAAAGACTGTTAAATTTAGCCTTGACAAATGATATTTACCTCTGGGATCTCAGAAGGCTAAATTACTTTCAGGTTGAGATATGTGTAAGCTTAAAGGGCTTAAAATCTTTAGAAGACCTAATTGAAAAAACGGGTTGTGAAGGTAAAATCCTTAAAATAATTGGGCTACCACATCAGCTAAATAGAGTCAAGAAAAGAAAGATATTTTTTATAGGATTCTTACTTTTTTTTATTTTTACATTTATTTTAACATCTTTTATTTGGAAAATTGAAATTATAGGTTTGGAGCAGACACCAAGGGAAGATGTAATTAAGTATCTTAGTGATAATGGGATCTCATCAGGAAGTCATAAATCTAAGTTTACCGAAGAAAAGGTAAAGCTTTTATTAATAAATGGATACGACTATTTCTCATTTGTAGATGTTAAGATTAGAGGCATAAAGCTGGCTATAGATATAAAGGAAGAGGACATTCCACCTGAAATTGTAAATAAGGATTATCCTGCTAATATTGTGGCTAGGAAAAAAGGTGTTATCAGCAAAATTATTGCAAGAAATGGTGAAGACGTAGTTAAAGAGAGCCAAGTAGTTAGGGAAGGGCAACTCCTTATAAGTGGAGCAATCCAAAGTCAAGATGGAAGTTACAATCTTGTTCATGCAGACGGTGAAGTACTGGCTAAGACATCCTACGAAGCAAAGGTCAGTGAACCTATTTTGAAGAAGATAGAAAAGGAAACAGGAAAGGTATTTACTCAAAGAGGTCTTAAATTAAATAATCAAGGAATTAGGTTTATTAAGGATATTCCTTTTAATAATTACAAAGAATATATAATAGAAGATAATCTATTTAACATTGATTTCATAGATTTTCCGATAAAGCTAATCAGATATGAGTATAGAGAAACTGAGGTTCAAGAAGTTAAGCAAAATATAGAAACTATACAAAATTCAAATCAATTGAAGGCTATTGATATTATAAACCAGGAAATAGCCGAAGGTGCTGAAATAGTTTCAAGGGACATAATTCATGAAGTAGAGGGCAATATTTTATATACTACCGTTATTGTAGAAACAATAGAGGACATAGGCAAGAAGGTAATTATAGAAAATTAAGGAGGAATCCAGAGTTTGGAGGAAAGAATTGAAAAAACAATTGCGGTTGATAATCACTCCACTATAAATGAGATATTTGGAGAATTTGATGAAAACCTCGAGATAATAAAAAGAGAAGTAAATGTTGATATTGTAGTTAGAGATAATGCCTTAAAGATTTATGGAGATGAAGTTGCAGTAGAGCTAGGGGAAAAACTCTTATATAATTTAATGGAAATAGTTCAGACCTATAAAAGACTTGAAAAACAGGATTTAATATATGCTATTAAGCTTGTTTTAGAGGGTAAAGATCACTTGTTAAAGGATCTTTTAAAAGAGGTAGTTTGCGTTACAGCTACAGGGAAGAGCATAAAACCTAAAACCCTGGGACAGAAAAGATATGTTGATTCTATAAGACATAATGATATAGTATTTGGAATTGGTCCTGCAGGTACGGGAAAAACCTATTTGGCCATGGCTATGGCAGTGCAGGCATTTAAAAACAAGGAAGTTAATAGGATAATACTCACTAGACCTGCCGTTGAAGCAGGAGAAAATTTAGGGTTCCTACCGGGAGACCTTCAAGAAAAAGTAGATCCATATTTAAGACCTATTTATGATGCACTTTTT
>CAZTEN010000245.1:0-3109 GCA_964612495.1 uncultured Tissierella sp.
GCTTTAAGAGCAGCCAATGCCATAGGAGATGATATGATTCAAAAGCAAGCCCAAGGGTATGTAGTACCTGATAGCTTTACCCATGGTACCAGTGAGCAGAGGATGAGATGGTTCTATAAGGGATTCCAAACAGGAAATCTAGACCAGTGGGATACATTTAAGGCAAGAGAACTATAGGCTTTATATGAAACAAATTTCAAGAAATTCAGGAGGACTTATGGCATTATATAATAATGTATCTTTTTCAAATGCAATAACGACCATGATAATGCAGCCAGCCCATGCAAATGCTCAAGGAAATGTTCATGGGGGAGAATTAATGAAAGTCATGGACAATATGGCAGGAATAGTGGCTATAAGACATGCTAAATCAAATGTAGTAACAGCAAGGGTAGATGAGTTAGTATTCTCTAAGCCCGTAAATGTAGGAGATATCATTACATGTATAGGGCAGCTGGCATATGTGGGAAATACCTCGATGCAAGTAATAGTAAAGGTATTTGTAAGGAATTTACAAGATTATTCAGAGGTAGAGTTAGCTACATCAGCATTCTTTACTATGGTTCATCTAGTGGATGGAAAGCCAGCGACCGTAGAAAAGATTATCCCGGAAACCGAGGAAGAAAAGGAACTCTATGCTCTTGGAGAGGAAAAGCATTTGGAAATAAAGAAAAAATTCAAAAAACAATGAGGACCAAGGGACAGGATGGACAAAAATCCTGCCCTCTTGCTTACTTGTCTATGTCAAATAACTACAAATTTGCTTGATAATATTCGAAAAATGTCATACTATAATAATACAATAATAAGTTAAGGTGGTGGGTACTATTTCCAGCATAAGAAGAGCTTTTGTAGAAAAAAGACTGGGCTTCAACGTAGAGGCGGAGCATTTATTCCATGAAATCAAGGAAACTCTCAATATCAAAGGGCTAGAGAGATTTAGAACTCTAAATAGATATGATTTTAACTGTGAAAGTCAAGCTCAATACAAGGAGATTACTAGTCTAATATTATCAGAACCAAATGTGGACTTAGTATATGAGGATAAGGTTGCAGAGAGTTATTCAAGAGTATTAGCCATGGAATATTTACCAGGACAATATGACCAGAGAGCAGACTCAGCAGAACAATGTATTCAAATACTAGGAAGCAATAAGGATGTAAAGGTTAAAACTGCCAGAGTTTATCTAATGGATGGACAAATAACCGATTCGGAATATGAAAGAATTAAAAATTATTTAATCAATCCAGTGGACTCCAGAGAAGCATCTATGGAGATACCTTTAAAGTTAGAAGATGACTTAGTTGAAGTAAGTGACATCGAAATCATCTATGGCTTCACTAATTTTGACCAAAATCAGCTTGAAGACTTTAGAAAGCAAATGAGCTTTGCAATGAGCCACGACGACATAACCATGATAAGGGACTATTTTAAAGAAGAGGATAGAGACCCTACTATTACTGAACTAAAGGTAATCGACACTTATTGGTCAGACCACTGTAGACATACTACATTTAATACCCAGATTGAAGATGTGAAATTCCAAGAAGGAAAATACAAGGATCTAATTGAGAAAGCATTCCAAGACTACCTATCCAGTAGGGAATTTTTAAATATTAAAAAGCCTATTAGCTTAATGGATTTAGGTACTATTAATGCCAAGCTTTGTAAAAAGCTAGACCTATTAGATGACCTTGATATATCAGAGGAAATAAATGCATGTAGCATAGAAATCGACGTAAACATAGATGATAGCAAAGAAAAATGGCTACTTATGTTCAAGAATGAAACCCATAATCATCCAACTGAAATTGAGCCATTTGGTGGAGCTGCAACTTGTCTTGGTGGCGCCATAAGAGATCCACTTTCAGGAAGAGGCTATGTTTATCAGGCTATGAGAGTAACAGGAAGTGGAGATCCAAGAACACCACTAGAGGAAACCATCCCGGGAAAACTTCCTCAAAGAAAGATTACTAAGGAAGCAGCAAGAGGATATAGCTCTTATGGAAACCAAATAGGTCTTGCAACCGGTCAAGTAACTGAGATTTATCACCAAGGATATATAGCAAAGAGAATGGAAGTAGGTGCCGTGATAGCAGCCGCACCTAAGGAAAATGTCATAAGAGAAGTACCAAGCCTCGGAGATATAGTCCTATTACTAGGGGGAAGAACAGGAAGAGACGGTATAGGTGGAGCAACCGGTTCGTCCAAGTCCCATACTGAAGAATCCCTAACAAAATCAGGAGCAGAGGTTCAAAAGGGTAATGCACCTGAGGAAAGAAAGATTCAAAGGCTATTTAGAAAGCCGGAAGTTTCTAAGCTTATAAAGAGATGCAATGACTTTGGTGCAGGAGGAGTTTCAGTAGCCATAGGAGAGTTGGCAGAAAGCCTTGAAATCGACTTAGACGTTATCCCTAAGAAATATGAGGGACTAGACGGTACAGAGCTTGCTATATCAGAATCCCAGGAGAGAATGGCAGTAGTAATAGGAGCAAAGGATTTTGAAGCCTTTCAAGCTTACTCTAAAGAAGAAAACCTTGAGGTAACCAAGGTAGCAGATATTACAGATACAGGTAGACTAATCATGAAGTGGAGGGGCAAGACTATCCTCGACATTTCAAGGGAATTCCTAGATACAAATGGGGCAAAGCAATATACTAAGGTCAATGTATTAGCTCCTGAAGAATTCAAACAAGCTCAAGTAAAATCAAAATCCTTTAAGGATAATCTTATAGATACACTCCAAGACTTAAACGTATGCTCACAACAGGGTTTAGGAGAGATGTTTGATGCAACTATTGGTGCTGCAACAGTTCTTATGCCTTTTGGAGGAAAACATAGACTAACCCCTCCTGAGGGAATGGTTGCCAAGCTTCCGGTTTTAAAGGGAGAGACTAATACCTGCTCTATGATGAGCTTTGGATTCGATCCTGAGATAAGTAAGTGGAGCCCATTCCACGGTGGGATTTACTCAGTAGTGGAATCCATAGCAAAGATTGTTGCCATGGGTGGAGACTATAAGAAGTCCAGATTAAGCATGCAGGAATACTTTGAAAGATTAGAAAATGACCCATCTAAATGGGGTAAACCATTTAGTGCGCTTCTTGG
>CAZTEN010000246.1:0-3103 GCA_964612495.1 uncultured Tissierella sp.
CCTAAAGGCGTTGGGACCAGAACCATGGCAAGTGGTTTATGTTGAACCTTCCAGAAGACCTGCAGATGCTAGATACGGTGAAAATCCTAATAGATTGTATCAACATCACCAATTACAGGTTATTTTAAAGCCATCTCCTGAGAATGTACAAGAACTTTATTTAGATAGCCTAAAGGCTATAGGAATAGATCCGTCTATTCATGATATAAGATTTATAGAGGATAACTGGGAAGCACCAACCTTAGGAGCATGGGGACTTGGTTGGGAAGTTTGGTTAGATGGAATGGAAATCACACAGTTTACCTATTTTCAACAGGTAGGAAGTGTGAACTGTGATGTTGAATCTGCAGAGCTTACCTATGGTCTTGAAAGAATAGCTATGTATCTACAAGATATAGACAATATATTTGATATTAAATGGAATAATAATATTACCTACGGAGATATATTCAATAAGGCGGAATATGAGCATTCAGTGTATTCATTTGAAAAAGCTGATATCGATACATTAAAGGGTCTTTTCAATACTTATGAAGAGGAGGCTAAGAAAGTCATAAGCCAAGATTTGGTAATGCCAGGATATGAATATGTTCTAAAATCCTCTCATGTATTCAATGTTTTAGATGCAAGAGGCGCAATTTCCGTATCAGAAAGGACTCATTATATTGGCAGAGTAAGAAATCTTGCAAGAATTGTCGCTAATGCCTATATTGAACAGAGAAAAGAAATGGGGTTTCCTCTATTGAATAAGGATGGTGTTAAAAATGACTAAGAGCTATTTATTGGAAATTGGTATGGAAGAACTACCTGCAAGATTTGTTGGGGATACAGTTAATCAGCTTAAGAGCAATGCCGAGGCACTACTCAAAGATGAGAGAGTAAAGTATTCAGATATTACAATATATACTACACCAAGAAGGTTGACTCTTATCATAAATGGCCTTGAAGATCATAATACAAAGTTTGAAGACAAGGTAAAGGGTCCTTCTAAGAAGATTTCCTTTGATGAGGAAGGAAACCCATCTAAGGCATTACTGGGATTTATGAGAGGTCAAGGAGTTGGTCAGGAATCCATAATAATTGATGAAGTTAATGGTGAAGAATATGTCTTTGTTAATGTGGTTAAGGTATCTAAGAGCCTTGAAGAAGTATTCGCTACAAACATGGAGAATTTTATTAAGAAAATAAATTTCCCTAAGACTATGAAGTGGGGAGGCAAAAATCTTAGATTTGCAAGACCTATAAGATGGATAGTATCAATATTGAATGATAAAATTATCCCTTTTGAATTTGAGGGAATACCTGTATCAAATATTACAAGAGGTCATAGATTTTTAGGTAATAATAGTATCGAAATTGACAATGTAAATAAGTATGAAGAGCTCTTAAAAAATAATTATGTCATAGTAAATCAACTTGATAGAAAGGACATTATAAGATATGGTTCAGAGAAGCTTGTAAGAGAAAAGGGCGGATCCATACTTCAAGATGAGGAATTACTGGACGAGATTACAAATATTGTAGAATATCCAACTCCAATAATTGGAAGAATTAAAGATGAATATTTAAACTTGCCAATGGATGTAATTACTACGCCTATGAAGGAACACCAAAGATATTTCCCAGTCATAGATGATAAGGGAAGACTAATGCCTTATTTCATAACAGTTAGAAATGGTGATGATAAGTATTCAGATATAGTTATAAAAGGAAATGAAAAGGTCCTTGGTGCTAGATTAGAAGATGCTAAGTTCTTCTTTAAAGAGGATATAAAGCATTCTTTTGAGGATTATGTGAATAGATTAGAGAATATTACCTTCCAGGAAAAGCTTGGAAATATGTATCAGAAATCTAAGAGAATTCAAAAACTAGCTGTTAAGATTGGTGATTATTTAGATGTTGGTGAGGAAACTAAAAAGAATATTGAAAGAGCAGGATATCTGTCCAAAGCTGATTTAACTACTAAAATGGTAAGCGAGTTCACTGAATTGCAAGGAAAGATGGGGATGGAATATGCTGCCCTATCAGGTGAAAATGAAATAGTTTCTCTTGCTATATTCGAACAGTATTTGCCTAGGTATTCTGGAGATCAGCTTCCTTCTACAACAGCTGGAGCGGTGATTTCTATAGCGGATAAGCTTGATTCGATTGCTGGATTATTTGCTATCGGAATTCAACCAACAGGCTCTCAAGACCCATTCGCCTTGAGAAGAAGTGCTCTAGGCATTATAAACATAATATTAGACAAGAAGCTTAACCTTTTCCTTAATGAGCTTATAGATTTTGCTCTATATGTATATGTAGAAGAGAATGGTCTTGCCTTTGACTATAATAAGGTTAAATCAGAAGTTATGGATTTCTTTATAGGTAGGATTAAGAATATGTTCCTAGACTACGGAATAAGATATGATATTATTGAGTCCATTATCAGGACCGAAAGCGATGACATCTTCGATTTAAAGATTAGAGCTGATAAGCTAAACGATTGGCTTGATAAGGAAGGGTTATCTGATATTCTTACTGCCTTTAATAGGGTATCTACCTTGGCAGAAAAGGCGGTATCCAACAATGTCAAGAGAGATTTATTGACTGAGGATGAGATTGAACTATATGACAGCTATAATAATATTGAGGAAAAGGCTCTTAGTTTAATTAATAAGAAGGAATATGATAAGGCCTTAGATATATTGACAACTCTTAAGGAGCCAATTGATAACTACTTTGAGAAGGTTATGGTAATGGTAGATGATGAATCGTTGAAGAATAATAGACTCGGGCTTTTAAGGAAGATATATGATATAATGATGAAGGTCTGTGATTTATCACAGATAGTAAATAAATAATTCCTTTAAGGTGGTGAGGCATATCCAATTAAGTGAAAGGCAGGAGAAAATAATTCAAATCGTAACAGATAACCAGCCCATTACCAGTGATGCTATTGCTGGAAGGTTAAATCTTACAAGAGCAACATTAAGGCCTGATTTAGCCATTCTAACTATGGCTGGTATTTTAGATGCACGACCAAAGGTTGGCTACTTTGTTACCGGAAAAACTAAATTGAGCTATGTTTCAGATACTATAAAGGATATTTATGTTAAAGATG
>CAZTEN010000247.1:0-3072 GCA_964612495.1 uncultured Tissierella sp.
GATCCAGATATTACCATGCTCTTTTCCATACTTTATGGCATTATCAATAAGATTTGAAAAGAGGTCTTCCATCATCTGCTTATTGGCATTAAGAATAGTCTTGCTACCTACAATACTTAAGCTTATCCCTTTCTCATGGGCTATGTTCTTGAGCCTGGATACAGTATTTGAACCTATTTCAAATAAATCAACACTCTCAAAGCTAAGAGCTTGATTTTTGACCTCACCTTCAATTCTAGATAAATTTATTATAGAGTCGATTAGCTCCAGAAGCCTTAGTCCTTCCTTGTGGATAGTCCCGGCAAACTTTTTAGTATCCTCTTCATTAGTCATGCCTGAAGCAATCATCTCAGCATATCCATTGATAGATGTAAGAGGGGTCTTTAACTCATGGCTCACATTGGCAGTAAACTCCCTCCTATATTTTTCCGATTCCTTTAATGCATTAATGGAGCTTTCGATTTCATTCTTCTGGCTTTGGATTGTTTTTATAAATGGTTGTATCTCCTTATAGGCCGCAACATCCTCAACCTCATCCCCTGATAGGATACTTTCAATTTTTTGGGTTGCATGACGTAAAGGCTTGAGGATATTTGATGTCAACCTATTAGAAAAGAAATACAGAAAGATCCAAATGAATACTAATATTCCTATTATGACGGGTAAAATAATATAAATAAGAGTCAAAAAGGTCACTTGGTCATCTTTAAGCTTTATTTTATAAAATAAAAATGTGAGTATTATTGATGTGACTAGTACAATAATTGTTATTAATACAAGTAATTTCTTATAAATCTTTTTCTCCACAATATCACCCTATTTTATAACCAACACTTCTGATGGTTTGTATAAGCTTACCTGCATCTCCCAATTTAAGCCTTAAAGTTCTTACATGGACATCTACAGTCCTGGATTCGCCTTCAAAATCATAACCCCATACCTCATTTATAAGCTTGTCTCTGGATATCACAAGACCCTTATTTTTCATAAGGAAATGTAGGAGTTCATACTCCTTGTAGGTTAAGGTAACTTCATCTCCACTTACGGTAACCTCGTGTTTCCTGTTATCAATGCATAGGTCTTCAAGGCAAAGTGATTCAAGGGATTCCTCTAACCTTTTGCCTCTTCTTAGGACAGCCTTAATCCTGGAAATCAGTTCCATAACACCAAAGGGTTTTTCAATATAATCATCTGCACCCATATCAAGACCCTTGACCTTATCATATTCACTAGTCTTTGAGGTCAACATAATAACCGGTATATCGCTTGTTTTTTCACTGCTTTTCAAACTTTTTAATATGGTATATCCATCATCCCCGGGAAGCATAATATCAAGGAGTATAAGATCAGGTTCAGTATTGTTTTTAAGAACCTCTCCACTTTCAAAACCCTTTGCCTCATACCCACTGTTCTCCAAGGCATAAAGAATTAAATCTCTTATGCTTTGATCATCTTCGATACAGTAAATTACAGCCATCATATCACTCCCAACAAAGACCTATATATATTACAACGAGGCAAATAGTTTGCCTCGTCTCCACCTAGTTATTTTTTACCATCATAATGCTCTCCGGTTATTGCAAAACAAACCCATTCTGCAATGTTCTGTGAATGATCACCTATTCTTTCAAAATATTTTGCAATCATTAGTAAATCAATAGCCTGTGCTGAATTATCAATGTTTTCTCTGATCTTCTCTATTAGCTCATCCTTTACTATATGGAATAATTCATCTACTTTATCATCCTGTTTTATTACTTCTAGTGCTAAATCCAGATCCCTTCTTACAAAAGCATCAATACTGCCTCTAACCATCTTCTTGGCTTCCTGGGCCATTTGAGGAATGTGAACCAGTTCCTTTAAATATTTATCGTTAGCTAGAAATATAGCTAATTCAGATATATCCGCAGATTGATCCCCGATTCTCTCCATATCAGTAATCATCTTTAGTGCAGAGGAAATTAGCCTTAAGTCACTTGCTACAGGCTGTTGCTGTAGTAAAAGCCTCATACACCTAGCTTCTATTTCCTTTTCCTTAGTATCTACTTCATCATCGCCTTCAATAACCCTTTTAGCTAATTCTACATTCTGATCTATGAGAGCTGTGGTTGCTGCCTCAATTTGGCTTTCCATAAGATTTCCCATTTCAATTAAATCAGAATTTAATAATTCCAATTCCTTTTCAAACCTGTTTCTCATATTATCACTCCTTTTAGTCTTAACCAAATCTTCCGGTTATATAGTCCTCTGTACGCTTATCCTTAGGTAAGGAGAATATCTGCTCTGTATTACCAAATTCAATAACCTCCCCGGTTAAAAAGAAAGCGGTCTTATCGGAAACCCTGGTCGCTTGCTGCATATTATGAGTTACCATGACTATAGTATAATCTTTTTTTAACTCTTGTACAAGGTCTTCTATCTTGGCTGTTGAAATTGGGTCAAGGGCACTTGTAGGCTCATCCATCAAAAGGACTTCAGGATTAACAGCTAAGGCTCGAGCTATACATATTCTCTGTTGCTGACCTCCGGAAATTCTAAGGGCATTCTTTTTTAAATCATTCTTTACTTCATCCCAAATAGCCGCATTCTTAAGACTTGTCTCCACTATTTCATCGAGACTGGATTTATTCTTAATACCATGGGTCCTAGGTCCATAGGCAATGTTATCATATATACTCATTGGAAATGGATTAGGCTTTTGAAATACCATACCTACTCTTTTTCTCAATATATTCACGTCGAAGTTGTTTGCAAAAATATCTTCCCCATCTAAACGAATATCCCCTGTAATCCTACACCCTTCCACTAAGTCATTCATCCGGTTTAAACTCTTTAGTAGGGTGGACTTACCACATCCGGATGGCCCAATAAATGCAGTAATTTCATTGCTCTTAATATCCATATTTATGTTCTTAAGAGCTTGAAAAGAACCATAAAATAAATCCATATTCTTTATACTTATTTTACCCAAATTTATCTCCCCTTTGTAAGCTTGTTGCTTAAAAATGTAGACAAGCCATTTATCAATAATACAATAACTAATAAAACGACACCTGTTGCATAGGATTCATT
>CAZTEN010000248.1:0-3062 GCA_964612495.1 uncultured Tissierella sp.
ATAGTAGTATTCTTAAACAAAGAAGATCAGGTAGACGATCCGGAGTTAATCGAATTAGTAGAAATGGAAGTAAGAGAATTACTAAGTGAATATGATTTCGATGGAGATAATACACCAATCGTAGTAGGCTCAGCATTGAAAGCATTAGAAGACCCAGACGGACCATGGGGAGATAAAATTGTTAAGTTGATGGAAGCAGTAGACGAATTTATTCCACAACCTGAAAGAGCAACAGACAAACCATTCCTAATGCCAATAGAGGACGTATTCTCAATAACAGGTAGAGGAACAGTAGCAACAGGAAGAGTAGAAAGAGGAATAGTAAAAGTAGGAGACAACGTAGAAATAGTAGGATTAGCAGAAGAAGCAAGAAGTGTAGTAGTAACAGGCGTAGAAATGTTCAGAAAGCTATTAGACGAAGCACAAGCAGGAGACAACATAGGAGCCCTACTAAGAGGAGTACAAAGAAACGAGATTGAAAGAGGCCAAGTATTAGCAAAGCCAAAGACAATCAAGCCACATACAAAGTTTGAATCAGAAGTATACGTATTGTCAAAAGATGAAGGTGGAAGACATACACCATTCTTCAACGGATATAGGCCACAATTCTACTTTAGAACAACAGATGTAACAGGAGATATCAAGCTAGAAGAAGGCGTAGAAATGGTAATGCCAGGAGATAATGCAAGATTTACAATCGACCTAATCACACCAATAGCAGTTGAAGAGGGACTAAGATTTGCGATTCGTGAAGGTGGAAGAACAGTAGGATCAGGCGTTGTTACTAAGGTTATTGAATAAGATTTTATTTGAAGGGGAGGATAATCCTCCCCTGCATTGATTTTTATTGACATAAATTTTAATTTGTGATAGTTTATATAAGTAGCTTTATTGATAGTGGAGTCTTATGCTCAAAATCAATTGGAATTTGCATATATAGGTATTAATAGGAGGTGTTTTCAATGAGAGATAGAATTACTTTAGCATGTACAGATTGCAAACAAAGAAATTACACAACTAAGAAGAATAAGAAGAATACTACTGATAGAGTAGAGTTAAAGAAATTTTGTAAATTCTGCAAAACCCATACAGTTCATAAAGAAACAAAGTAGTATAACGAGCTTAAGACTCGTTACAGCGGTCCGTAATTCCAAACAATTACTGACATTACTATAGGGTAAATACGATTAGTTAAGGATGTGAAATTAGTGACTGCAAATACTAATACTAATACTGTTACGACTAAGGAAAAATTGAATACGTATATTAGAGGGGTTAAGGCAGAAGTTAAAAAAGTAATATGGCCTAGCAAGAAAGATCTAATAAATTATACAGGTGTTGTTATATTACTTAGTACGATTGTTGCATTGATCGTATATGTTATAGACCTTGGTATAAATCAAATATTATCATTAATTATTCAGTAGTACAAGGGAGGGAAGGGCCGTTGGTCCCTGCATTATGACGGATAATGAAATAAGTAGAGATAAGAGGGCTAAAGAAGCTAAATGGTATGTAGTCCATACTTATTCAGGTCATGAAAATAAAGTTAAAGCTAACCTTGAGAAGATGGTTGAAAATAGAGGGATGAAAGACGATATATTTGAAATCGCAGTCCCTACTGAGGAATATATGGATACCAAATCAGGGAAAAAGAAACTGAAAGAAAGAAAGATGTTCCCCGGATACGTACTTGTAAAGATGATTATAAATGATGAATCATGGTATCTTGTTAGAAACACCAGAGGCGTAACAGGGTTCGTAGGACCAGCATCTAAGCCAATTCCACTTTCGGATGAAGAAGTTAAGGCTTTAGGTGTTCAGGAAACAGTATTACCTACAGTAGATTTTAAGGTTAGTGATGTTATTAAAGTAATATCTGGACCATTTGAAAGCTTTATAGGTACTATTGAAAGCCTAAGCATGGAAAAGAGAAAATTAAAAGTATTTGTTTCCATGTTTGGAAGAGAAACTTTAGTTGAATTAGATTTTGATCAAGTAGAAAGAGTTTAGTTTTTTAAAGCAATTTTGCTTTTTAAATAGATACACAAGAGTGGGAGGGGTTATCCCGCTAAACCACATTTTTATGAGGAGGTGGAAGTTCATGGCGAAAAAAGTCATAGCTTTAGTTAAGTTACAAATTCCAGCTGGTAAAGCAACTCCAGCACCACCTGTAGGTACAGCATTAGGACCTCACGGAGTTAACATCATGCAATTCACAAAAGAGTTCAATGCAAAAACTGCAGATCAAGCAGGCTTGATTATACCAGTGGTTCTTACTGTATATCAGGATAGATCCTTTACATTCATTACTAAGACACCACCGGTGCCAGTATTGATAAAAAAGGCTTTAGGAATTGAATCAGGTTCAAAGGAACCTAATAAGAAGAAAGTAGCAAAATTATCCCAAGCTAAGTTAAGAGAAATTGCAGAGACTAAGATGCCGGATTTAAATGCAGGTTCCATAGAAGCTGCTATGAGCATGGTAGCAGGTACTGCAAGAAGTATGGGAGTGGAAGTAGAACAATAAGTATAGTGGGAGAATTTATTTTCGTTAAGACCACAAGGAGGTTAAGTAAATGCCAAAAAGAGGTAAAAATTATCAAGATAGTGTAAAGTTATTTGATAAGTCAAAACTATATGATGCTAATGAAGCTATTGAATTAGCTCTTCAAACTTCAAAGGCAAAATTCGATGAAACTATCGAATTATCAGCAAGATTGGGTGTTGACTCAAGACATGCTGACCAACAAGTAAGAGGTGCTGTTGTACTACCACACGGTACTGGTAAGACTAAAAGAGTTCTGGTTATTGCTAAAGGCGATAAGATAACTGAAGCTCAAGAAGCTGGCGCAGATTACGTTGGTGGAGATGAACTAGTAGCAAGAATTCAACAAGAAAATTGGTTTGATTTTGATATCGTTGTTGCAACTCCCGACATGATGGGCGTTGTGGGTAGAATAGGTAGAATATTAGGACCTAAGGGATTAATGCCAAACCCTAAGTCTGGTACTGTAACATTTGACGTTGCTAATGCTATCAATGAAATCAAAGCTGGTAAA
>CAZTEN010000249.1:0-3024 GCA_964612495.1 uncultured Tissierella sp.
TATACCCAGTCCCCTGCCAACTCCTTGGTAGGCAAGACTGGATAATAAAAATCTATCACTTACTACTATTTTACCCTCATTCAATGCCGGGATAATCCTTTCATGTATATGTTGACTGCGAGCAGCCGCATAAAGAAGAGCCTCGGTTTCAGCACCCATATTGGTGTTTTTATTATCCAGTATAATGTCTCTGATTTCCTCTCCAATAGGAGTTCCGCCAGGTTCTCTGGTTATTATAAAGCTTATGCCCTTATTTTTCATATATTCACTAATCAAGTTAATTAAGGTAGACTTACCAGAGCCATCCGGCCCTTCCAAGGTAATAAATTTTCCCTGCATCTAAGAAACAACTCCTATTCTTCCACTACTACAACATTGTCTTTATCATATCCCATTAAGCCAACTATTTCCAGACCATTATCCATTAGGAAGAGAATATGCTCGTAAATATCCTTGGTTATCTCCTCACCCGGTGCTACTAGTGGAATTCCCGGTGGATAAGGAATAATTGGAGCCGCTGAAATCCTTCCTATGGCATCCTTTAGCTGGACTTGCTCCTTCTTTCCGTAATAGGCTTCAGAAGGTCTTATTATTATCTTAGGTTCAGGCATCTTAATATTTACATACTCTATTTCTTCATTATCTGATTTTTTAGCTAAATCCTCTATAGCAGCAACCAGTTTTTCATAATCCTCTTCTTCATTCATAAGAGTACAGAAAATTAATGCATAATAGTAGTCTGCCATTTCCAATCTTATATTATATTCAGATTTTAATCTCTTCTTTATCTGTGAGCCACTTATGCCATCAATGCTTATAAGGATTTTAGTTATATCCTTAGAAACTATGGTTTTATCCTCAGGGTCTCCGGTAAATACCTCTACCCCATCTATTTTATTTAATCTATCTATTACTTCTTTACATTTCTCTATATTCCAATCAAGCTTACTCTTACCTTCTTCACTATCCATATATGCACATGCCGCTTCATTAGATAGAGTAAATAGGTACGAAGGACTTGTAGATGTATATAATTGATACCTATCCCTTAGCTTATTCAAATCTATCCTATCTGAGTTTACATGTAAAAGGGATGTTTGAGTAAAGCTTGGGAGTGTCTTATGTGTACTATGAATTACTAAGTCTGCACCTGCTTGAAGTGCCGACATCGGAAGCTTGTCAGAAAATCCCATATGAGGACCATGGGCTTCGTCTACCATCAGTACCTTGTTATGCTTATGAACAATATCTGCAATAGCCTTTAAATCATAGCATACACCATAATAATTGGGATATGTTAGTACTACAGCCTTTATATCCGGTTCAGCTCTTAATATCTCATCTACTTCCTCCGGGTCTATACCTGATAATAGATTAAAATTCTCATTATAATTTGGAGATATATAGACAGGATTCAATCTGTTTATAATCATCCCATTGTGAATAGACTTATGACAATTTCTTTGTATTAATACCTTATCTCCCGGTTTTGTTATAGTTGCCAAAGCTATATAATTACTCCCCGTAGAACCATTTACTCCATAATATGTTGCTTTTGCCCCAAATACTTTTGCTGCATACTCCTGAGATTCCTGAATAATCCCTCTAGGCTCTAGAAGGTTGTCCATTCCTTCTACCTCAGTAGTGTCAAAATATGGAATATATTTACTCCAATCAACCAGTGCGTTTCTGCCCTTGTGACCAGGCATATGGAAAGATACACTATTTTCTTCCATAAGGTTCTTTAGCGCTTCAAATACGGGTGTTTTCATCTTACATTATCTACCTCCTAAAAATTTTAAGATAAACCTCTATAATTATATATCAACTTATTTCAATTCACAATGAAGAATTTACATCTAAACCCTGCATTAGTTTGCAGGGTTTACTAGTTCTCTCTCTCCGATATAGTAGCCTAGGAGTATTCGTACTATATTTATGTAAAAATTGTATTTTTCATCATATACAGATGAAAAGGTTAGTTCACTCATACACTCTCTACACATATATATACCAAATACTCTATAACCTCTCTTGTTTTGACCACAAATTTTACAGTACATATAATCACCTCTGCCAGGAGTTTTGTATCTATAAGGATTATTTACACCTTGTTACATTTTATTCATTAAAATATATAAAGTGCCTGGCTATATGAATTTAATTAAAAAACTATATGATGAGCTTTATCTTCTCATTACACTTAGTGCAATAGCCATTTTCAAAATTAGAAATGAGAATTTCTTTATTTCTCTCTACTATTATAGCCTTACATAACGGACATATAGTATTGTTGTCCACTCCCCACAGATTTCCAAGATAAACGTAATCAAGATATTTCCTTGCTATATTTCTAGCCTCAATTAAGGCATCTACTTTTGTAGGAGGTAAATTCATCCTCCGATTAGGAAAATACCTGCTTAAATGTAAGGGTATTCCCTTATCTATTTCGGCAATCTTTTGAGAAAGCCTTTCAATTTGTTCAACAGAAGTGTTTTCTCCGTCTATTAGTAAAGTTGTTATCTCTACATGGGTGTTTTTTGCAGCCGTCTTAATGGTTTCAAGTACAGGCTCAAGTCTGCCTTTGCAAATATTCTTATAAAAAGAGTCGTCTATGGCTTTTAGATCAATATTCATTGCATCTATTAATGGCAGCAGCTCCAATAAAGGTTCTCGGTTAATATATCCATTGGTTACAAGGACGTTTTTCATATTCTTTTCTCTTACTAACTTAGCCATATCAAGAACAAACTCATAGGATATGGTTGGTTCATTGTATGTGTAAGCTATGCCAATAGAGTCCTTGGCCAGTGCAAGAGACAATATGTCATCATTGGCCACCTCCATAAATAGGGACTTTGTCTGGACAATCTCCCAATTCTGGCAAAAATCACAATCAAAATTACAACCAAAGGACCCAATGGAAAATATGCTTTTACCCGGATAAAAATGATATAGGGGCTTCTTTTCCACAGGATCAAAAGCATAGGATGTGAGCTTCCCATAGTTTATGGAATAGAGGGT
>CAZTEN010000250.1:0-3018 GCA_964612495.1 uncultured Tissierella sp.
AGATAACGCAAAATAACCTAATGTTTTTTTTCATTTTTCCCACTCTCCTTCATAAGTCTTAACAGTATCTTATATAAAACAAAAAAGCCAGGTTGCATTGTTATTAAAACATTGCAACCTGACTATCATAGCTTACGCCTTAGACTCATAGCTTTGCGTCCTTAGCTTTCGCTAAGTTTGCCCTTATATATGATATATATTACCCTTTTAAAGGTATATATTAACAAATTAATTAGTTATCACCTTTTTTCCATCAATTCTATAAACATTTCTGCTAGCTTTGGGTCGAATTGTGTACCTGCTTTATTTCTAATCTCTTCTAGCGCTTCCCTTTGACTCACTTTTTCCTTATAAGGTCTGTCATTTACCATAGCCTCATAGGCATCAGCTATAGAAAATATCCTAACTACCAATGGTATATCTTCATTCTTTAGGAAGCCTGGGTACCCATTTCCATCCCATCTTTCATGATGGATAAGGATTAAATCATTAACCGCCAAGTCTTTTTTTATATCCTTAAAGATATGATAACCTATTTCACTGTGGCGTTTTAAATCCTCCCACTCCTCTTCTTCAAGAGGTTTCTTCTTTTTTATTATATGCTCAGGTATTCCAATTTTTCCTATGTCGTGCTACTCACATAAAAGCCTTAATTCTTCCTTTTCCTTTTCATCCAGGCCAATATTCTCTGCCAGCAGCATGCTTAAATTTTCAAGCCGTTTATTATGGGCCCTTGTTTCAAAGCTAGTTTCCTCTAATCTTTGCTTGAGGTTTTTGATCAAGTCCCGCCTGGCCTGCTTCCCTTCCTTTATCTTCATATAGTACATTCTATTGTCCGCTTTCCGGATAATATTGTTTAAATCTTCATCCTCGCTTATCTTAGTTGCCACTCCAAAGCTTATGCTTATTATGAGAAAATCAAGGGGATTTCTTGCACATTCTTCCTTCAAACGTTCTACTATCCCTAAAGCTGTCTCTTCTTTTGTATTTGGCAAGATTACAGCAAATTCATCTCCGCCAATCCTACTAATAATATCCTCCTTTCTAAAAACTCTCCTCATACTCTCAGATGCTCTTATAAGGGCCCTATCACCCATATCATGACCAAAGGCATCGTTTATAAGCTTAAGGCCATTTAAATCCCCCATGATAATGCTTAGGGGCAGTTGTCTCTCAGTATTAAGACGAATCAGCTCCTCATTGAAAAATGCCCTATTATATAGTCCGGTTAGGCCATCCTTATAATATATTCTTGACTCTTCAGTAAATTGATAAACACTATTTTCGAAATTTGTTGGATAATTTATCCTATCCATCCTGTATTCATTCATAATTGTAGTATCGTTATAGAATAATATGAGATAATCCCTTTCATCAGAGAAGATATTTACTATATACCACCTGTTTAGGTCTTCTACTTCTATTTCCAGCTTTCTTAAAGTATTAGGCACCATATTGTCATAAAGGTACTTAAGGCCCAAGACATCATTCTCAGAGATAATCTTTGAAACCCTTTCTCCAATCATACTATCAAACTTAAGATTAGTTGCATCATAAAAATTCTTACTAAGACTAATAAGAATATAGTCAAGAAACAAACCACTACTGCTATAAATTGGTTTGAATGTTAAAAAAAAAATCGTTTTTAGAAGGATACTCCATAGATACCACCCCAATACCTATAATGTTGTTTACTTTTATTACCTATAATGTTGTTTACTTTTATAATGTATACTTACTATACCCCTAATAAATTACACCTGACATTCAAAACAATTATATTTTAATTTTTTTTTGATTATATTTTAATTACACACCAAGCTAAAAAGCTTCCGAAAGGACATCTCCAACAGATAAGGACTTAAAAATAATTTTAAAATCGTAAATGCCATTTAATCTTTCTCTAATTCTGTTTTCAATTATTTCATTACCATTGCCCCTAACTTCATGCAATAATAAAAGAATTTGACTATCATTCCAGAATGTAAAGGCATCTGATGATCTTAAGGAATCCTTTAGAAGGTCAGTCATATGCTTAATCCATCTCTTGGTATCATTTTCATCATATATTATATTATCTTCCTTTAAAGTTATTATTGCGATTAAATCATTTTCATTTTGTCTAGTTGATTTTCTCTTTTGAACATTATATAAAAATTTAAAATAATCCAAATCACAATACAAGGCTCCACCTTCATCTTTTCCGCCCAACTTAGCTCCAATATTTGTAATATCTACATTGGTCTTTTCATTTAAATAATTCAATATCTTACGATAGATATTTTTCAGTCCATGGGAAGATTTTATACCCACTTCTTTTTCGATTATGGATGCAGCATAATCATAATGATTCTTGGCATTAGTAATTTGACCAAGATTCAACATGGCTTCTATTAAAAAAATATGTATTATCTCTTCATATGGCTCAATAAAGAGAGCTTCCTCACAAAGCCCAATAATCTCCTCATTTCTATCTTCATCCTTTAAAATTTCCATTAACTTAGAAAGTGTTTTTATATATAGTCTGCTGAAATAATTCCTTATTGGAACTATCCACACCTCATAAGGATTTTCAGAAAGATACATACCCTTATAGAGCTTTATAGCTTTGCCATATAACTCTTTGGCTCTTTCTATGTCAGTATTTATAACTTGATCTCCTTCAGCAATAAAGTTTTCAAATTGAGCAGCATCGATGATAATCTTCTTTCCTGTTTCAAGACAATAGTATCCATTAATAAAGCTAATATACATATAATCGGATTCATTATCTGTTTCAGGAATAACTCCTTTTAGCTCTTGTCTGAGTCTAAATATTTGGGTCCTAAGAACGTTTTTAGGGTCTAAGGATTCACTCTCTCTAAATAGGTTGTCGATAATAGTTTCAGGAAGGAGCCTCTTATTTCTAAAGGTAATGAAATATTGAAGCAACTTATAAAGGCAGTATTGTCTGCTAGCATCCTTTAATAATGAATGATTTTCATCGCAAATATCGAAATTGCCGAAGGTACTTATATA
>CAZTEN010000251.1:0-3005 GCA_964612495.1 uncultured Tissierella sp.
GAATACAGGCTTAATAGTAGATGCTTACTTTTCCGCAACTAAGATTAAATGGATATTGGACCACGTAGAAGGAGCCAGAGAAGAGGCTAATAGAGGGGACCTTTTATTTGGGACTATAGATACTTGGATGGTTTGGAATCTTACTAAGGGTAGAGTGCATGTAACGGATTATTCCAATGCATCTAGAACTATGATTTTCAACATTAGAACTCTGGAGTGGGATGATATGCTTCTTAAGGAGTTAGGTATTCCAAAATCTATGCTGCCGGAGGTAAGAAATTCCTCTGAAGTTTATGGCTATACGGATGAAAAGGATTTTGGTGCTAGGATACCAATTGCAGGCATAGCCGGCGATCAGCAGGCAGCTCTATTTGGACAAACATGCTTTAATCCAGGTATGGCGAAAAATACCTATGGTACCGGATGCTTTATGCTGATGAATACAGGTGAAAGAATTATAGAATCGAAAAATGGTCTTATATCAACTATAGCCTGGGGTTTAGATGGGAAAGTGGAATATGCACTTGAAGGAAGTATTTTTGTTGCCGGGGCTGCTGTACAATGGCTAAGAGATGAGTTAAGACTTATAAGGAGTGCAGAAGAATCTGAGGAAATGGCAAAAAAGGTTGAAGACACCAATGGAGTATATTTAGTTCCTGCATTTGTGGGAATTGGAGCACCTTTTTGGGATATGTATGCAAGGGGTACCATTGTTGGTTTGACAAGAGGGGCAAAGGCTGAGCATATTGTAAGGGCAACCTTAGAGGCCATAGCCTATGAAACCAGGGATGTACTGGAAGCTATGGAGGAGGACTCTGGAATAAAACTAGAGGGTCTTCGAGTCGATGGAGGGGCAGTAAAAAACGATTTTTTAATGCAGTTCCAATCCGATATACTGAATGTAGATGTTATAAGACCGGAGATTACTGAAACCACGGCACTTGGTGCTGCATATTTAGCAGGTTTGGCAACAGGATTTTGGGAAAGCAAAGAGGAGATTTTACACAAATGGAAGATCCAAAGAAACTTTGAGCCTTCCATAGAGGAAGAAGTGCGTAATAAGCTGTATTATGGGTGGAAGAGAGCTGTAGGGCGAGCACTTCTTTGGGAAACTCCATAATTTATGTTAAAGGAGAGATAGAGAATGGTAAAAACGGTGCTTCATGGAGATATAGTCTTTACTTCCCAGATGGATGGGTTTGACATATACGAGGATTCATACATCCTTGTGGAGGATGGTATAGTTGTTAAAATAACCAAGAATTTAGAGGAAAGTGACAAAGGCTATGAGCTAGTGGATTATACTGGCAAATTGATAATACCGGGGTTTTCTGATATTCACCTACATGCTCCTCAATATCCAAATAGAGGTTTAGGCATGGATAAAGAGCTTATTCCTTGGCTAAATACTTATACATTTCCTGAGGAGGCAAGGTTTTCTGATTTAGAGTATTCAAGAGATGTTTATAAAAAGCTGATAAGGGATTTATGGAGAGAAGGTACTACAAGAAGCGTTGTATTTTCCAGTGTACATCTTAATAGCACTAAGCTCTTAATGGATATGTTCATAGAATCTGGTTTAGGAGCTTATGTAGGAAAGGTTAATATGGATAGAAATAGCTCTGATAAGCTCAATGAATCTACAGAAAAATCCATCAGGGATACAGAAGCACTCCTTCAAGAGTATGGCAATAAATCCTATCTTGTGAAGCCTATAATCACTCCTAGATTTCTACCAACCTGCACGGATAAGCTGCTTCATGAATTAGCCAGACTTGCAGTAGATTATAAGGTTCCTATACAATCCCATCTTAATGAGAATACATCTGAGGTAAATTGGATTAAAGAGCTCTATCCTGATTCTACAACTTATTCAGGTGTATATAATGATTTTGGATTATTTGGCCATAAAAAAACCATCATGGCTCACTGCGTTTACAACAAAGATGAAGAAATAGAATTGATGGCAAAGAATGGGGTATACGCTGCTCATTGTCCACATTCAAACTTCAATCTCTCAAGTGGAATGATGCCTGTAAGAAAGTTTATAGAAAAAGGAGTAAATATAGGGTTAGGGTCGGATATTTCCGGAGGCCATACTCTAAGGATTCCGGATGTAATTACCGGTGCAATTCACCAATCCAAGATGAACTGGCTATTAAGCAATAAAGAATTGAAGTCCTTATCAACTGCAGAAGCCTTCTATATGGCAACTAAGGGAGGAGGAAGCTTCTTTGGTAAGGTAGGCAGCTTTGAAGAAGGATATGAATTTGATGCTCTTGTTATCGATGTTGAAGATTTGATGGTTGGGAAGTCGCTAACCATTGAAGAAAAGCTACAAAAATATCTATATATAGGAAGTAAAGATAATATCATACAAAGATATGTGAAAGGCCTAAGAATAGAGGAACCATTATAGGGGGATTTGTATGTCTAGACAAAATGGAATAAGCGTTGAGGATATGCTGAAGCTGGATATTATGAAGAGTTGTACCCTTATAGCGGGCTTCAGAGGCATTAGAAATACTATATCAAGAGTAAATATTATGGCAGATCCGGATATATTGGAATGGATAGCAGAAGGGGAGTTTCTTCTTACTACAGCATACTTTTTTGAATCGAAAGATATCGAAATGCAAAAGGAAATGTTGAAGGTTTGTGTTGATAATAAGCTTGCCGGAATTGGAATAAAAATCGCCCCATATTTAGAGGGTTTAAATCAGGAAGTTTTAGAATATGCTAACAAGCTCAATTTTCCTGTTATAGATATTCATGAGAACATACCCTTATCGGATATTATGATGATAGCAATAAGGGAAATATTCAATAAGCAAGCCTCTTTACTTGAAAGAATAGAAAAGGTTCATGAAAAACTAATGGGAGTCATGCTGGAGGGTAAGGGATTTATTGAGGTTTTAAACATAATTCAGGAGAATATCAAGAATCCTGTGGTATTAAGCCTGTCCTTTTCCAACGAAATTCTAAGTGAATTTGGAGATGCAAGT
>CAZTEN010000252.1:0-2999 GCA_964612495.1 uncultured Tissierella sp.
TCTATATTTATTCCTTGATATCTTATCATATTTTATCCAAAAAACAAATAATATCCTAATAGAAAAGGATATGGTTCTATGAGCTTGAGTTTTAGACCTTTTTTATTGACAAGCCTTATGGTATAATGATATCATATATGAAATCAAAACTTTAAAAAATCCTCATCCTTAGGGTGAGTTAGAGGCGCGAACACTAATAGTAGATATATTGAGGCTGGAAGCCAAAGACGTATATTAAAAGGAGAGTTCGCCGAAGCTTCAGGAACCAAAGCCTGTTGCTGGGTCTATATCGAATAGATATAGGACTGTCATCATAGTATTGCTCAGTATTATGATGTTGTGCTATCTCACATAGAGCATAAAGGAGAGGTTGTATTTATTGAATGCACCTACATATCCTGTAAGGTGTTTTTGTTTTTTTAGATGTTTTGATAATAATTCACATGCTAAAATAAGGAGAGATTAAAGATGAAGAGAAGATTATCTGTTTTTTTAGTCCTAGCACTTATGTTAAGTTTGTTAGCGGGATGCACATCTAGCCAGACACCAGCAGAGACACCTGCAGGTGAAGAAAAGGGAACTTTCAAAGTAGGCCTTGAAGCAGGCTATCCACCTTTTAACTGGACTCAAGCAGATGACTCAAACGGCGGAGTAAAAATCGATGGCAATGCAGAATATGCCGGTGGATATGACGTTGAAATTGCAAAGAGAATAGCAGAAGGATTAGGTAAGGAACTTGTAATTGTGAAGACTGAATGGGATGGACTTCTACCAGCTCTTACTTCAGGAACTATTGATGCAATTATAGCCGGTATGTCACCAACAGCTGAAAGAGCGCAAAATATAGATTTCTCAGATAACTATTATAAATCAGATCTTGTAATGGTAGTTCAAAATGGTGGACCATATAGTAATGCAAAGAGCATTCAAGACTTTAAAGGAGCAAAGGTTACTGCACAGCTTAATACATTTCATTATACTGTAATAGATCAAATTGAGGGAGTAAATAAGGAAACTGCTATGTCAGACTTCCCAGCTATGAGAGCTGCACTTCAGTCAGGAATCATAGATGGATATGTATCTGAGCGTCCGGAAGGAATAAGTGCATCATCAGCAAACTCCAACTTTGCGTTTATTGAATTTGAAGACGGTTTTGAAACCTTAGATGATGATACCGCAATTGCAGTAGGATTAAAAAAGGATAGTGAATTAAAAGATAAGATAAATGAAATACTATCTCAAATTTCAGAAGAAGAGCGTCAACAAATTATGGATGATGCAATTGTAAATCAACCTTCAGCAAATTAATTTAAATGGGTATGAATAAAACTGGCTATAGATATAGTCAGTTTTAGCATGTTTTAAGGAGGAAAAAAATGAGCCTAGAATCTATTATAAAGGTCGCCGTTGATAATTGGCCAATGTTCGTTCGTGGCGCGGGAATGACTCTTTTAATATCCATAGTTGGTACCATAATAGGACTTGTTATAGGATTATTAGTGGGGATTGTTCGAACAATACCAATTCCTGATAAGGGTGGTAATAGAGTTTTACTAAATATTGCAAACAAATTATTATCTGTTTATATCGAGTTCTTCCGTGGCACGCCTATGATAGTTCAGTCTATGGTAATTTATTATGGAACCGCTCAGGCTTTTGGAGTGCAGTTAAATAGAATTGCTGCAGCAATATTTATCGTATCCATAAATACCGGTGCATATATGTCCGAAATCGTAAGAGGTGGAATCATCTCCATAGATAAAGGACAATTTGAGGCGGCTCAGGCAGTAGGTATGACTCATGTTCAAACCATGATGAATGTAATCCTTCCTCAGGTTATACGAAATATTCTTCCTGCTACAGGGAATGAATTCGTTATAAATATTAAGGATACATCAGTATTGAATGTAATATCTGTAACTGAATTATTCTTCCAGACCAAGTCAATTGCCGGAGCAACTTTTTCTTTCTTTGAACCATATTTCATTGCAAGTATTATATATCTTATAATGACATATGCAATTACAAGGATTTTAAGAGCTGCAGAAAAAAGACTTGAAGGACCTGCAAACTACATTATGGCAGGAAATCAGATGCAGGTAGAAAGACCTGAGGACATTGGAAGAAAAACACAAAATAAAGATAAGAGATTTTAGAGGTGGAGAATATGGAAAAAGTAATAGAGGTACAACATCTTAGCAAGTCCTTTGGAAGCCATGAAGTCTTAAAGGATATAGACTTTTTCGTAAATAAGGGAGAGGTTGTATCAATTATTGGTTCATCAGGATCTGGTAAGTCTACTCTGCTCCGATGTATAAATCTTTTAGAGAAGCCTACAAACGGTAAAATCATATATAATGGGGAAAATATCCTAGATGATAAACACGATATATATGCTTATAGGACAAAGCTGGGAATGGTATTCCAGCAGTTCAATCTATTTGATAACCATGATGTCATTAATAATTGCACCGTGGGTCAAATAAAGGTATTAAAGAGAAACAAGGAAGAAGCTGAACAGGTGGCTTTAAGATATTTAAAAAATGTTGGAATGGAAAACTTCATTCATGCAAAGCCAAGACAGCTTTCGGGTGGACAAAAGCAACGTGTTGCTATAGCCAGAGCACTTTCCATGGAACCTGATGTAATGCTTTTTGACGAACCAACATCTGCATTGGACCCTGAAATGGTTGGAGAGGTTTTGAAGGTAATGAGGGTTCTTGCAGAAACAGGGCTTACAATGCTCATAGTAACTCACGAAATGGAATTTGCAAGAGAGGTATCAGATAGGGTAGTATTTATGGATCAAGGGGTAATAGCAGAGCAGGGACATCCTGAAGAGATTTTTAATAATCCTAGACAGGAAAGAACTAGAGAATTTTTGAAGAGAATTATAAAAGAGGTTTAAAAGTTTCTTGACAACTTTTAATCCATAGAGTAATATGTATGAAATAGAACTTAAACCTTTGATAAAGATTAGTAGGTATTTTAATCGTATT
>CAZTEN010000253.1:0-2983 GCA_964612495.1 uncultured Tissierella sp.
TGCCGGCTGTCCTCATAGAGGGGTATTCTATGATTTAGGAAAGAGAAAGAATGTATTAGTTGCCGGAGATATAGGGTGTTATACCCTTGGATTTGCAGATCCTTACAATGCCATGGATTTTAATATTTGTATGGGAGCTGGATTTTCGGCGGGTCATGGAGCACAAATTGGATTTGATATCAAAAAGGAGAATAAAAGAGTGGTCTCTGTACTGGGGGATTCTACCTTCTTCCACACAGGGATTAATTCCTTGATAGAAGTCCTATATAACCAAAGCAGAACTGTCAACTTAATATTGGATAATAGAATCACAGGAATGACAGGTCATCAGGAAAACCCAGGTACCGGACGTCATGCCGACCTATCGGAAGCACCATTTATGGACATTGAAAGCATAGTAAAGGCCCTTGGTGCTAAGAATGTTAGAACTATAGACCCAAATGATTTGACCTTAGTAAAGGATACAATAGATTGGGCATTGGGACTTGATGAACCTTCTGTAATCATAACTAGATGGCCATGTGCGCTTAAAAAGCTTTCACAGGAGGATAAAGAAGAGTTTAAAGACGTATTTACAGAAAAATATGAGGTCAATGCTGATCTTTGTATTGGTTGTAAGCTTTGCTTAAAGGCTGGTTGTCCGGCTCTTTCATATGAACCTATCTCTAAAAAAACTGTAATAGACAGAACACAGTGTGTTGGATGCGGTGTCTGTGCTCAGCTTTGCAAGAAACAGAAAGCTATTGTAAAGGAGGTAATGTAATATGGTTAAGAGTATACTATTGGTAGGTGTAGGGGGGCAAGGTACAATCCTTGCAAGTAAACTCCTGACTCAAGGTCTTATGGAAGCAGGATTTGATGTAAAAATGAGTGAAATTCATGGAATGGCACAAAGAGGTGGATCAGTTTCCTCCCAAGTAAGATATGGAGAGGAAGTATATTCTCCGGTGATTGAAAAAGGAGGAGCTGATGTCCTTGTATCCTTTGAAATGATGGAAGCCTTAAGATGGTTGGATTACTTAAAGCCTGAAGGAAAGGTCTTAGTAAATAATTATACAATAAATCCTATGCCTGTAGTCATGGGTAAAAGTGCATATCCAAATGATATTATCGAGGAACTAAAAAGTAAGGTTCTAGTAACCGTAGTAGATGCAGGAGAAGAAGCAATTAAACTTGGAAATGCAAAGGTTATGAATGTTATACTTTTAGGTACCATTATTAAAATGATGAATATAGAATCTATAGACTGGAGTAAAATTATATCAGAAAATGTAAAGCCGTCATTTGTAGATATAAATTTAAAGGCTTTAGAAATAGGAAAAAGTTTGGTAGAATAGAATTGACATTCTAAAATTAAAAGGGTATAATCTTTTCTAATAACGATGATCAAAAATAAGTAGAAGCAATATAAGCCTTTACAGAGAGCTACCGGTTGGTGAGAGGTGCAAAAGACGAATTGCTTTGAATACATTTTGGGAGTTGCGGGCTGAAGGGTTTTCCTGTGTAGGCTTTGCCGGGTGCACCCGTAATAGTGCAAGGGTGTTATTGCACCTGTTAAGGCAAATGCTGTGAGGCGTTTGTGAACTGAGGTGGTACCACGGAATTATTCCGTCCTCTAATTTAAAATTTAGAGGGCGGTTTTTTTATACATATTTTTAGGGGAACAAATAATAATTAGGGGGAATAAATATGCCTATTACAGAAATACTCACTCGTAATGCAATCTTATATAGTAATGAAGTATGTTTAGTTGAAATCAATCCGGAAATTAAAAATGGTAAAAGCAGCTGGAAAGATTATGACCTTGTTGAAACAGATCCATCAAGGAAATTCCGTAGGGAGATGACTTGGCGTGAATTTGATGATAAGGCAAATCGTTTTGCAAATTTTCTCTTGGACAGAGGATTGGAAAGAGGCCATAAGGTAGGCATTCTACTTATGAATTGCCTGGAATGGCTGCCAATATATTTTGGAATACTTAAAACAGGTGCCATTGCTGTTCCGATGAATTACCGATATACTTCAGATGAAATAAAATATTGCCTTGATTTGGCTGAATGTGATGTTTTAATTTTTGGACCGGAGTTTAAAGAAAGAGTAGAAGCAATTAAGGATAATATTCCAAATGTTAAAGTCCGTTTGTATCTTGGACAAGACTGCCCGTCATTTGCAGAAAATTACTACTCTCTGACAGTATGTTGTTCCTCAAGTGCTCCTAATATAAAACTCACAGATGACCAAGAGGCTGTAATCTATTTTTCGTCAGGCACTACCGGATTTCCCAAGGCAATCCTACATAAACATAGGAGCCTTATGACTGCAGCCGAGGTGGAAATGAACCATCATAAGCAAACTAGAGAGGATAATTTTCTCTGTATTCCTCCACTGTACCATACAGGTGCGAAAATGCATTGGTTAGGAAGTTTTTTATCCGGGAGCAAGGCAGTATTATTAAGAAGTGTATCGCCTGAATGGATAATAAAAACCGTATCTGATGAAAACATAACTATAGTCTGGCTGTTAGTACCATGGGCACAGGATATATTGGATTCAATTGAGCGAGGGGATATAAAACTGGAAGACTATAGTCTTTCTCAATGGAGACTTATGCATATAGGGGCTCAACCTGTACCTCCAAGCTTGATTCATCGTTGGAAAAAATATTTTCCTAATCATGAATATGATACTAATTATGGTTTGTCCGAATCCATAGGACCGGGATGTGTTCACCTGGGTGTAGAAAACATACATAAAGTAGGGGCTATCGGAGTAGCGGGATACAATTGGCAATTGAAAATTGTTGATGATAAGGGTGAAGAGGTTGGGCAGGATGAAGTAGGGGAGCTATGTGTAAAGGGACCCGGACTTATGGAATGCTATTATAGAGACCCTAAGGCTACGGAACAAACACTTAAGGGTGGATGGCTTTATACAGGAGATATGGCAAGGATGGATGAAGATAATTTTGTTTATCTGGTAGATC
>CAZTEN010000254.1:0-2959 GCA_964612495.1 uncultured Tissierella sp.
TGATACTATATTCGGAAAGAAGACTCAATACTCACATCCATATACCGAGGGCTTGATGTTCTCAGTCCCCAGGCTTGATACCCCACCGAATATTAGATTAGAAGCTATTCCGGGAGCCGTTCCACATCCTTTGGACTTACCAAAGGGATGTAAATTTGCCCCAAGATGTAAATATGCAACGAATAAGTGCAGGGATAATGAACCGGACCTGCTTACTGTTGAAAAGAATCATGAAGTCCGTTGTTATTATCCTGATAAAGGGGTGAGATTTAATGACAAATAAGGATAAGAAGGTACTCATAAGGGTAGAGAACTTAAAGCAATACTTTCCTGTAAAGAAGTCATCTTTATTACAAACTGAGCAACTATTTGTCAGGGCTAATGAAGATATAAGCCTTGATATTTATGAAGGAGAAACCTTTGGTCTAGTAGGCGAAAGTGGATGTGGAAAGTCCACCTTAGGGCGTTCAATACTTCTGCTCAATAAGCCAACAGATGGGCGTATCCTATATTATGGATATGAAGGTTATAGGGATAGGGGTATTAACCTAGGAGAATTGAGTGAAGAGGAAATGAGAAGGCTTCGTAAGGATCTTCAACTTATATTCCAAGACCCATATTCTTCTTTAAATCCTAGATTGACAGTTGGGCAAATCATATCAGAGGGTATATATGCTCATAAGATGTTTTCAAAAAAAGATGATAAGGTGCAGGACTATATACTAGAAACCATGGATAAATGCGGATTAGCACCATATTTTATTCATAGGTATCCACACCAATTTTCAGGTGGTCAGAGGCAGCGTATAGGAATAGCAAGGTCTCTAGCATTAAAACCTAAGTTTATAATATGTGATGAGGCCGTATCAGCCCTAGACGTGTCTATTCAATCACAGATTATCAATTTATTGTTGGACTTAAAGGAGAAGGAAGAGCTAACCTATTTGTTTATATCCCATGATTTAAGTGTTATTAAGTATATAAGTGACAGAGTTGGGGTTATGTATCTTGGAAATATAGTTGAATTAGCTGAGACTAAAGCTCTTTACTCAAGACCTATGCATCCTTATACAGCAGCCCTTCTTTCGGCAATACCTACTACTGATGAAGATAGGAACAAGATAGAGGTTCTTGAAGGTGATATTCCAAGTCCTATAAAACCACCTAGTGGATGTAAGTTCCATACTCGCTGTAAGTATGCCACAGATGTGTGTAAAAGAGTTCTTCCTGCTTTTGAGGAGGCTAGACCTGGCCATTTTGTTGCATGCCATCACAAGTTAAATATGGAAATAAGATTAAGTTGATTTATTATGATTTTTCAAAATAAAATAGATAGGACCATGAAATGGTTAAGGGATAGAAACAAGGGAGAAGATAAAAATAAAGTTGAAGATGATGAATTACAATTAGAGAAAAATGATTTGCTTGCTATTGTTATCTCTGCCTTCGTCGTCTTTGTTCCTATATTGTTAGTACTTGCTTTTATAATATATCTAGTCATGTGATAGTTGCAATATGAGTATATTAGCATAGAATACTAGAAAGGTTGGGTGATAAAATGAAGAATCAAGCTGCTTTTTTTGATATTGATGGAACTATATTTAGAAATTCTTTGATGATTGAGCATTTTAAAAAGCTTATTGCTTTTGAAGTAATAGATCCTGTTATATGGCATACCAAGGTAAAAAAGGTGTATCTTGAATGGGAAAAGAGATATGGGGATTTTGAAGAGTATCTTGAACTGCTAGCCAAAATCTACTTGGAAGAACTTAAAGGCGTAAAGAGGGATTATATCGAATATATTGCAGATCATGTTATAAAATCCAATGGGGATATGATATATAAATATTCAAGAAATCAAATAAAATGGCATAAAGAACAAGGCCACAAGGTATTCTTCATATCGGGGAGTCCTGATTTCTTAGTGTCTAGAATGGCTGATAAATATGAGGTTACCGAATATAGGGGTACCCTTTATAAGGTTGATGGGGATAACAAATTCACCGGTGAAATTGTAAAAATGTGGGATTCTAAGAGCAAACAAAAGGAGCTAAATGATATTATAGAGAAATATGATGTGGACTTGGAAAGAAGCTATGCTTATGGGGACACTACTGGAGACTTTTCTATGCTCAAGATGATGGGTAATCCCATAGCTATAAATCCTAACAAGGAACTATTACTTGCCATTAGGGCTGATGATGACTTAAAAGAAAGGGCTACTATCATAGTTGAAAGAAAGAATGTTATATATAAATTAAAAGCGGATATGGAAATTCTTTAATATTGTTACTAATTCGTAATTTGTTGCCTTGGTATATATACTATAATGAGTATAGCGAGATGAATATAGGGTATATATTTAGTACAAATAGAGGATTGAACCCTAAGAGGTGATAATATGAAGAAAATGATGGAAGTAGGATTATTGATTTTATTAATTGCAGCTTTATTTGTAGGCTGCAAGGTCAGCCCGGATGTAGTTGATGCTCCAATGCAGGATAATGGGGCACTGAAAACAGATGAAGCTAATATGATAGGTGAGTATTTTCCTTTTTTAGAAAATACCATGCTTGTATATGAAGGGGAAGGAAATGAATTTGCCTCCCAAGATGTTTATTTTGAATTCATAAGAGGTAATAGAGCCCAAATAAAGGTTATGAATCCCGGAACTAATATTCTAAGAGTCTTAGAGCTAAATGATGGGACCTTATTGGAAATATATCATGAAGGAGAATTTTATCATATAGAAGATCTCCTCGATGTAAAGGCTGAAAAACATGATATAATTCTTAAGGGACCTCTAGAAAAAGGTACGATTTGGCTAAGCTCAGAAGGCTATGAAAAGAAAATCACTTCACTGGATGCTCAAATAGAAACTCCATATGGTAGCCTAGAGGCCTTAGAAGTTACTATGGTCTTTGACGAAGGAAGGTTTCAAAAGGATTATTTTGTTAAA
>CAZTEN010000255.1:0-2954 GCA_964612495.1 uncultured Tissierella sp.
AAGAACATTTGTAGAAACCAAATTATGGGCCACCCTAACCCCCATGTCCCTCTCAGGGAATATTACCCTATCTGCCCCAACCTTAGCCAGAACCTTTCCTTGAAAATCTGACGTTGCCTTGGAAATAACCTTCTTAGCACCAAGTTCCTTTGCCATAATCGTAGCCATAATAGAAGCTTCTGTATCACTTCCTATAGCTATTACTACTACATCAAAATTGCTTAGACCAAGTTCTCTCAAGGCCCCTTCATCCATTGCGTCCACTATTACTGCATGGGTTACATTATCAGATATGCTCTGAATTTTCTCTTCATCGGAGTCCATGACCATTACTTCATGTCCAAGTTCAAATAAGGTCCTAGCTAAGGACGATCCAAATCTTCCTGCACCTATAACCGCAAATGACTTCATTTATATACATCTCCTTTATCCAACCAATATATTTCCTTCTGAATATTTAAAGTTTGCATGTTTATGCTTTCTTGAGAAAGCAAAGGCCATAGTCAATGGACCCACCCTGCCAAAATACATAGTTATACTTAACAAAACTTTACCAAAGTCAGTTAAATCCGGTGTTATACCGGTTGTAAGCCCAACTGTCGCAATAGCTGAAGTCGTTTCAAATAATAAGTCTAAAAAACTTGCGCTTTCGGTTATGGTTAGTACAAAGGATACACCCGTAACTATTAAGAGCTCTACCATTATGATTGCAATAGCCTTATTTATTGCATCATAAGATATTCTCTTCTTAAATACTACTACATCTCTATCTCCTCTGATGACACTCATAGTAGTAAGTACAAGTGCACCAAAGGTTGTTGTTTTAATTCCTCCAGCAGTAGAACCCGGTGATCCTCCTATGAACATAAGAATAATCAATAAGAAAACAGACGTGTCATAAAGGGCTCCCATATTAACAGAATAAAATCCTGCAGTACGAGGCACTGTAGATTGGAAGAAAGATGCTAAAACCCTTTCTTTAAAGTTTAAGCTGCCTAAGGTTTGTGGATTATTTATTTCTAAAGCATAAAATACAAGGGCTCCTAAAATCAATAATAGGGCTGTAATTACTAATACCAATTTAGTATGCAAATGGAATCTATTAAAGCTTTTATATTTATAAATATCTAAATAAACAGAAAAGCCTAGACCACCTACTATTATAAGTCCGCATATTGTAAGATTAATAACCACATCCCCTACATAAGGGGCAATACTATCTCCCAATATATCAAACCCAGCATTACAAAAAGCCGATATAGCATGAAACAAGGAATACCAGATACCAGTTATAACACCATATTCAGGAATAAATCTAGTAGCTAGAAGCAACGCTCCTATAGCTTCAATGGTAAATGTAGCAAGTATTACATATTTGGTAAGTCTTACCAAGCCGGACATGGTCTCTGAATTAAGCTGTTCCTTTATTACAAGCCTTTCTTTTATGGATATTTTCTTGCCCATAATTAATGCTACTATTGTTGCCATAGTCATAAAGCCTAATCCACCCATTTGAATTAGTAGGATGATAACTATTTGACCGAATAAAGTCCAATGATATGCTGTATTCACCACAACAAGACCCGTTACACAAACACTGGATGCTGCAGTAAATAAGGCATTTACAAACCCAATACTCTCACCATTCTGCGATGCCACTGGCAGATTTAGTAGAATGGCTCCAAATAATATGAGAGTTGCAAATCCTAATGCCAGAACTCTTGGTGGATTCATTATTTTATTATCTAACTTCCTCAATATCCTTAACACAAATAAGGCCTCCATTTTTTCAATACAGTATGTATACCCGATAAAATAATCAATTATACAACATTAAGTCCTACAATTGAAAAAAGTTCCTAATTGGAACTTTTCTTGTCTACGCGCCTTTAGCTATTTCTACTAATTTAGCAAAACCTTGTGCATCGTGTATAGCCATCTCAGATAGCATTTTTCTATTTACTTCTATATTAGCCTTCTTTAATCCATTGATAAATTTGCTGTAGCTCATTCCATTTATTCTAGCAGCTGCATTGATTCTTGCTATCCAAAGCTTTCTAAAATCTCTCTTTCTTAACTTTCTACCGATGAATGCATAATTTAATGATTTCATAACAGCTTGGTTAGCCGGTCTAAATAACTTACTTTTCGCTCCAAAATATCCTTTGGCTTGTTTTAATACTTTCTTATGTCTTTTCTTGGCATTCATGCCTCTTTTTACTCTTGCCATTTAAATGATCCTCCTATATATAAAAATTCTAATTTGCTTATGGTAGCATTGAATTGATTCTTCTTTGGTCTCCTCGACTTACTAAAGTACCTTTTCTTAAGTTTCTAACTCTCTTAGCCGATTTCTTACCAGTTAAGTGTCTTTTATAAGCCTTATTTCTCTTTAATAAACCTGATGCAGTTCTTCTGAATCTCTTTGCTGATGCTCTATGTGTTTTCATCTTTGCCATCTTATATCCTCCTAAACTTACTCTGATTTTGGTGCAAGATACATTATCATATTTCTTCCTTCTAATTTTGCAGGTTTTTCTATAATGCCTGCATTCCCTACAAGTTTTACAAAGTCATCAAGTACTTCTCTACCCATTTCTGTATGACCCATTTCTCTACCACGGAATCTTACAGCTACTTTTACCTTATCTCCATCACTTAAAAACTCGATAGCTCTGTTTGCCTTCGTAGTCAAATCGTGATTTTCAATATTTGGGGAAAGACGAATTTCTTTGATGTTGATTATTTTTTGATTCTTTTTAGCTTCCTTTTCCTTCTTAGCGATTTCGTATTTGTACTTTCCGTAATCTAGTATTTTACATACCGGTGGCTTGGCAGTAGGAGCAACATTTACAAGGTCAAGTTTTCTCTCATTGGCTATTTCCATAGCCTTTCTTGTAGGAACAACCCCTAGCTGACTTCCATCAACATCGATTAGTCTAACTTCCTTGTCT
>CAZTEN010000256.1:0-2942 GCA_964612495.1 uncultured Tissierella sp.
ACGGCTTTTTCTATTGTCGCCATATTATTCACCTCATAATAATTATATCAGCAGCAATTTAAACAATCCAATCAATATTTATATCCATTTGTGTATTTACTTAGCCTTTTTCAACTGCAGAAATTTTGTTCTGAACTGGGAATAAGTTATTGCATCTAAGCTTGCATTGCAAGCAGAAAATAAACATAGGAAAAAGCAAATACAAAAACTACAAAAAATGCCTTGGTTTGAATAACAACCCCTTTAAACAAGAAAAATGAAGTAAAGCCGTAATAGAATATGGATATAATTAAAGAAATGAATATAACAATCAAGGTATATTAAAATGTTCCTACAATAGCTGTAAAAATCGCAATGATAGCGAATAAAGGCTATCTCTATATAGAGATAGCCTTTATTCATTGGGGACGCGCGTCCTATCCGGTTAATCCTACTCTAATTTTAGGTGATGTATCAATATTCTGCGGGGTGCGGTTTTCCTGTACTTGCTGAATACAATGAGCATCGTTATCTAGCGGATTGATATCTGTTAAGCCAATAGGATAAGCACTGGCTGTGGTAGTAAACGATCCGGGATGAGTAACGTTATAGCTGTGATGCTCCCAGTAATTACTATTCGGCGGGACTGTAATGGTTTGCGTTACTGAATTATGTCCAGGTACTTTATATGTGAATGTTGCTTGGACAGGATTAGCACCTGTATCTATTCGTTTAACCCTTATCGTTACTCCTGGATGAACATAACGAGCATATTGTGTAAGATACAAAATTCTTGTGGGTTCGGTAGTTACTTTTAAGTCTACCCCGGGGTTGCCTATGCGGATTATCATAATATTGTTTTCTTGGTTGGTTTCTGCTGTCAGTCCTTCTACATTGGCTTTGAATACCATTCGGTTTTCTTCTCCTGCTTGGGGAGTTGTAACCGGTACTGTGAACTCTTGGAAACCTCCTGCTGGAATATCTACTTCTCCTGCTGTCCATATCGGATTAGCCCAGCCCCCTACTGCGTCATTTCCATGCCCGTACCAGACAGCTTTGAAATCGGTTATGGCTTGTGTACCTGCATTATGAAGCGTAACAGGGATGTTCAGGAAAGCTCCGGGTTCAGCTTCGTATGATTTAGCACCAATGTTAGGGTCTTTGTATGATTCCTGCCACTGATTAGAGCCTTCGGGAGTTGGGAAGAAGTCTGGCGAAGCTCCACCCACTATTACTAAAGCTTCTGTAAAGTACCAGAACATCCCATTAGGAAAGTTAGGATTAGCTGTGTTATTGATTCTTAAATTGCCGTTAGCACTCCAATTAATTGCTCCTGGAAGACAGGGCGCGTTATCGGCTACCGCCATGAATATTTCATAAGTACCTGCTTGATTCAAAGGTAGGTTCTCAATAATATTCTTGACGGCATTAAAGCTATTGACCATCTGAGGATGAATTTCATAATTTTCTCTATTGTTTCCTTCGGGGGTGAACCGATACTGAATGTCATATTTATTGATGCTGTTGCCAGTACCTTTGGTGCTGAGATTATTGATTATTATATTCTCACCTATGGCAGCGTTAATAACTGGGGAGTCCTGTTCGGAAACGATAGCATTACTTGATGTATTGTTGCTGCCCGAATCTATTGTTCCTGGCTGTAAATTTCCGGTGGAATCTTTAATCTGTAATGCAAATCCAGCAGCAGGTTTTTGGTGATCAGGATTATTGTTTACAATATGGTAGCGGTAATCAACTACCCCTGGATAATTAGTACGCTGTTCATCACCTATACCATCCGCATAGGCTGGTAAGCAGTTACTAATTAGAAATACTGTCATCATAATGAAACATATTAATTTCTTCAATATGCATTTCTCCTTCCATAATAAAAAGAGGTCATTTCTGACCCCTTTTACCTAGTACAGATATAATCGAGTTTAAGGTAGTGTCTTGCGGATGGTGGCTATCTTTACGCCGGAATAATTACTATCACCATTATACCCGCCATAAATATCAAAGGTCACGGTCATGCCGGACTGAGGATTTGGCGTATAGCCGGTTCTGAATAACATATAGGTATTTGTCCAGACATCCATTGGTCTTTCATGCTGTCCCCCATTTATTAATGGGCGTACACTTGTGTTAAGCTCCGGGTTGCTGGTGCAGACTACACGAAGTGGCTCTCTTGAAAAAATATCCGGGTTTGCATCGACAATTCCTAAAATCACAGTAGAGTTGATATTGGAATTTACTCCTACTGCAATTTTATATCCATTTGCATTAATATATTGTCCATTTGGGGAGTTCCCCAAGTCCTGGACTACAATATTACTTGCCTGTATTCCCAGCTTCGCTTTAATTGCTGCCATATCAGGTTTCTGCTGTCCTTCGGGATAAGCCACTACTAACTGATTTACTGCGTCCCACTCTACTTTGAATCCTAGCCCTTCTGCTACATATCTTGCCGGGAGCATCGTTCTGCTGTTTGCTATCATCGGTGCTACATCCATTACGGAGGGCTGGTTATTTTTCAGCATCGTTTTACTGCCAATGGTTAATTCCAGTTTGCTTTTACCCTGCAGGGCAGCTTTCCTGGCGTTATTATCCCAGGATATATTACTGTCGGATACTCCTAGTGCGTTGCCTAGAAATCTTACTGGCACGAAGGTTCTGCTGTCCTTGATAAAGGGTGCGGTGTCCATCTGAACTGTACTGACATCAGTTGAGCCTATGTCCTGAACGTAATAACTACCATGGTTGATTTTGAATACTATCAGTTTATTTTGAGTCGCAATAGTTTCATCTGCAAATGAAGGGATGGCACATACCATCATCAGTATAAAAGCTAAAAACAATATTTTAATTTTCTTCAAATCTATCTTCTCCTTTCGGTTATTAACAGCAGGAATTTTCCTCCTTTCTTAATTATTTTTTAAAACAAAGTGTGATTTATAAAAATC
>CAZTEN010000257.1:0-2641 GCA_964612495.1 uncultured Tissierella sp.
TATAGGAAAGGATAGGATGTTTGGTACCCTTATTGGTGCCCTTATAGGCTTAGCCTTCTCGTTTTTACTTCCAAATAACTATTTATTTATAGCCTTGGGGGTAATTGTAGTTATATATATCCACAATCTATTTGAGTGGAACAAATCCTTGACTCTTTCAGCAATAGTTTTTTTAGCCATTTACATCAATACTGAAGGTGCAAGAATCCCATATGCTTTTAATAGGGTCTTGGATACCTTTATAGGCATTTCTGTAAGCGTTCTAATAAATTACTTAATCCTAGCTCCGAACACTAAGAAATCCTTCATTGAAAGAAAGATTCATATTTTTCAAACCTCTAGGAACTTGATATATAATCTAGTAAAAAATAAGGGAGAAATTTCCCTTGATGATTTGAACAATGAAATAAATGAACTGGAAAAGACTTACGAAATATATAAAGAAGAGTTAAAGCTCCATATAGCTAAGGGTAAAATAGGCCCCAATTCTACTCAAATATTATCCCTTTTAGATGATATGTATAAGGAATTGGATACGATTCATAGGCTGGATATGAGGCCTATATTGAATGAGCTCAACGCCCAGCTCTTTAAGGACATCTATTCTGAAGCCTTTATTCCACAAGCCAGGGACAACAATGAATTGGATATTGTCTATAACTACCATCTAAACAATATCTTTAACAACATAATAAATATTGATTCTTTGTTAAATGAAGGGTCCGGAGATTAGGTCCGGGCCTTTTTTGTCTTAATACAAAACAAAATTGTGAATTGTAAATAATTAGTATATAATTAGGTGTAAATATAGTCGAATTAAATTAGTGGAGGAAGAAATGCAAAATTTTAGTATCGAAATAGTACATAAACTTGAATCTCAAGTGATAAAAAAACTATATGATTTTATAGATAAAATTATTGGTATAGATGATATCTTAAACCAAATAGAGGAAGAGAATCCTCTATTTATGGATGACAGAAATCGATCAGGCTTAAAATTATGGCTAGGATTTGACTATAAAGATAAAGATGAGAGAACATATATAGATAAATTTTTAGAGGAAGAAGGGGATAGCCTATTAGCTTTTGAAAAGAGGCTTTTAATAGATGGTAGAAGTTCCTTTATAACCCTTTGTGAAATAATAGCTTTCGAAGATAAATATATTCATGTTTTAGATGTACTTCAAAATAAAGAGTTTAAAGTATTAGAACCATATATAAATGAGATATTGAAGGTTGGAGAATTCCTCCTTGTAAGAATTGGAAAGGTAATGGACTATTACATCTTTATGGGAGATACAAGCTATCTTCCGGCATCCTGTAAACCTATGTTTATGGAGGACTTCCTCATAGATTATAATCTTAAAAGAAAGATAGATTCAGAACTTCCAGTCTGGGACTATTTGAAGAATCACTCTCTTGAACTTATAGAAAATTATAATAATTCTATTCTAAATAGCATAGATTTAGATAGACTCTCAAATCCATTTTTCTTTGATGAACTGGATGAATTCGGAGAATACTTAAAGACCAAAAATGAAGCTAGCATAGCTAGGGAGGATATCCCTAATCTAGTAGAATTCTTTGACCATTACTTAATTGAGGATGGTTTAAGCCTATATGCTTTTAGCGAATTTGACTTTAAGGGCTTCTTCCAAAATGCTATACAAGATGGATTTATATGCTCTAAGGAATCTTTAAATTCTTATATCTCAACCTTTAAGAGATTTATAAACTTCTTGTCCTACCGTTATGATAATTACAAGAAAACATACAAAGATATATTAGATATTAGCGAAAATAGATTTCAATATATGGCTAAGCTCAATAATTTGAGAACACCTTTTAACATGAACTTTACCATGGAAAATAAGATTACAGGAAGGCTAAATGATAAAGCCGTGGAACTTATAATTAACTTTGACAGATACATTCTTTATATTATGGACAAGGCTTTGGAATTAACTTCTAGCCAAAACTTAAAGCGAAAGTATCTTTTGGAAATTAACAATTATCTAACGGATAGAGTAGCTTTAAAAAGCAGATATTCAAATCAAGAAGATTATCCTCTTATAGATATGTTCTACCATCTAGGACAAAGGTGTGGAATAACTTCTATTGAGAAAAACAAACTGACTTTAACTAGAAAGGGCACAACTTTTTTAAGGTTAAGGGATGAAGAAAAGTTTCTAGTCTTATTCACCAGTATTTGGAATAGTGACTTCTTCTATCATATGACCGGAATAGATGCTAATGTCCTGGATATTACCATGAAAAACTTCATTAGTCTTACTTCTCACCTAGAGGAAAACAAATCCTATGAGGTAAAATACATCTTGGATAAATTTGATTTTAATTTAGATTTCCTCCTAGGTATAAATGAATATCTAAAGCTTCTTGGATTGGTAAGAACTAACTTCTATCCAACTTATAGCTGGGAAATTACTAAACTAGGTAAATTAGTATTTGAATACCTTTATGAAAAGAATCATAATTTACAAAACTCTAGCCTAGTTAAATTGGATATGTATAGAGATAAAAAACAATAACAATATTAAGGAGGATTTGAAATGGAAAACCTAAAGCTTGATGATTTCACAAGATATAAGTTTATATCGGGTCTTACTTTTTCGCCTGATGG
>CAZTEN010000257.1:2671-2920 GCA_964612495.1 uncultured Tissierella sp.
TCCATGAAATAGACCTTGAAGAAAACAAATACCTTTCTAATATATACATACTTGATGAAAGCCATAGTTTAAAGATGTTAACAAGCTTGGGGGATGAAAGGACCATAATTTGGCATAATAACTCTAAAGTTCTTTTTCCGGCCATTAGGGATAAGAAGGATAAAGACCGTAAAGAAAAGGGGGAGCCCTTAACTGTATATTATGAAATTGATATACATGGGGGGGAAGCCAAAAAGTCCATGGAGATTC
>CAZTEN010000258.1:0-2884 GCA_964612495.1 uncultured Tissierella sp.
CGATGGTACTTGGTTGGTAACGACCTGGGAGAGTAGGAAGTCGCCAGGCTTTATAGAAACATAAAATCCTTATTTCAGATGAAATAAGGATTTTTTATTACGAATAGGAAAGTCCTACTATTTAAATCTTCAATTTATGGACTTTCCGTACATGAGTAACAAGAAAAGCTACATTTAATGCTTCTTTAGAAGCTTTTCTTATTATGAATTTTCATTGATTTCTCATACATTGATAATATTTATGTAAGAAAGTTTTTTATAATATATTTTTATAATTAATTATAATCAACAGTATTATGTTAAAATACAAAGTATATATAATGATTATTTCTTACTTTTACAGGACTCTTTGTAATGAAGTAATCCAGAATACTGGAGAAGGTGAAATTATATGATAATCGATTGTCATGTACATGAGAGTAAGTACTCATTTGATAGCAATATAGATTTTTATGAAGCAATAAATGAAGCTAAATCAATAGGTTTAGATGGTTTGTGCATAACTAACCATGATAATAATTTGCTTAGAAATGAGATTGGCGATTCTGCCATAATAGATGGAGTTTTAGTTATAGTTGGGGCAGAGGTGCTAACCTTTGAAGGGGATATTTTGACATTTGGTTTAAAAGATATACCTAAGGAAATGGTTAGTGCAGAGAAGCTTTTGCACCTTGTTAAGAAAAACAAGGGGGTAGCTATAGCAGCCCATCCATTTAGAGATAATAATAGGGGCATAGGAAATAATATGAGAAGACTAGCTCCTCTATTATCCGGCATTGAAGCCTTTAACGGCAGCACTAGATTTGAGCATAATATGCAAGCTTATCATCTAGCTAATAAATTAAATCTACCTGTATTTGGTTCAAGTGATGCTCATGTTATAGACAGAGTAGGAATTTATAATACACATTTTGAAGATTATATAAGAGATCATAAAGATTTTATTGAAGCTGTAAAGTATTCAAATTACTATCCAATTATAAAAACAGACAAAACACAAAAGCTTGTTAATTTAATTGCTTCCGAAATTTAAAAAAATTAGAGGGTCTAAGAGTATATTAACTCTTAAACCCTCTTTTTTTTTTGCTATTTTTAAATCTTAAATTCTTAAGGAAAGTTCTGCCTACAAGAGCGATGAAAAATAATACCTGCTCATCTATCAGAAATATTATCTATGATATAATGAGGTGATGAAACTAAATTGTTATTAATAATGTAAGGAGGTATAGTATGCCAAATCTAAGAATAGACGATTCTGCAAGGTTAATTGGTAAGTTAAGGCTAGGAAACGGTGTTTATATCGCTCAAGGCTCAGTTCTTCGATCGGTTGATGATTCTCTAACCATTGGAAATACTTCATGGATTCTAGAGAACTCCGTCCTTATAGGTAGTCCTGAAAATCCATTAAAGGTTGGAAGCAAGACGGTTTTTGGCCACAAATGTATTGCTATAGGTGCTCAAGTCGGTGATTTATGCGAAATTGGAAATGGAGTGATTTTTCTTCCAGGATCAAAAATCGGAAACATGTGTATCTTTGGAGAAGGAACAATAATTCCAGAGGGAACTGTGATTCCTGATGGATCAGTAGTAGTTGGAAGACCTGGAAGAATAATTAGAAAGCTTACTTCTGAAGATCAGAATATGATTTCAAGGATGAGAAATAATGATATTTCTCTATCTACATATGTGGAAAATATAATCGACGAAAATTTAGAGGAAGGTGAAAAAATGGGAAAACTGTATGAATACAATAATAAGTATCCGAAGGTATCGGAATCATCTATTATATATGATTCGGCTGAAATCACTGGAGATGTTGTCATTGGAAATAATTCCATAATTGCATCTGGTGTAAGAATTATTGGGAATTCGCATGGGCCTGTAAAAATAGGGGACAATGTCCAAATTCTTGAGAATACGGTTCTACATCTATTACCTGATAATGAACTGATTATTGGTGACAATGTAACTATTGGGCCTGGCTGCATAATTCACGGCACAAATATCGGTGCAAATAGTGTAATAGAATCTGGGGCAATAGTTTGTGACTACAGCAAACTAGGTAAGAATACCTTGGTTAAGTCCGGTAGTCTAGTTAAGCAAAGAAGTGTCTTTGGTGATAATGAAATACTAGAGGGTTTCCCTGCAAAGAACATAGGAGAAAATGCTGAAATACAAGAAAGACCAGCTTGGGGAATTCAAGCCTGACCCCCTTATTCAATCTTAAGAAATTCGTAAGATTTTAGTCAGCCTTGTCGTAAGGTTCTTGCCTTAATATAAATATATAGGCTATAGGGGGTTAGGATATGGATAAAGCGAGGATATTAGTAGTTGATGATGATAAGGAGATTGCCAATGCAATTGATAAGCTACTAACCATGGAAGGATATGAGGTAGTCAAGGCATATAATGGTTTGGAAGCCCTTGATGCATTGGTAGTTAACAGCATTCAGCTTATTTTATTGGATGTGATGATGCCAAAGCTAGATGGACTATCAACCACTATGAAGATTAGGGAGAAGAAGAATATTCCTATCATTATTCTTTCGGCAAAATCAGAAGATACAGACAAGATACTTGGTCTTTCTATGGGTGCTGATGATTATGTCACAAAGCCCTTTAACCCACAGGAGCTGGTGGCAAGGGTAAAGAGTCAACTTAGGAGATATATGTATCTCGGTGACATGGGGAATATATCTACATCATCTAAACTGCAAACTGGAGGCCTTTGTCTTAATCGTGAAAGCAAAGACTTTACTGTAGATGGAGAATGTGTTAGGCTTACTCCTACAGAGTTTAAGATAATGGAACTTTTGATGTCCAATGTAGGAATTGTCTTTTCCGCTGAACAGATCTATGAAAAGGTCTGGGAGGAAGAAGCTTA
>CAZTEN010000259.1:0-2874 GCA_964612495.1 uncultured Tissierella sp.
CAGTGACTTTTTTGTTTTTAAGCAATCTAGTAGGATTAATTCCACCATATATAACTGGTAGGCTTACAGATATGATATTTGAAGGGACTATTGGCTTAAAAATGTTTTTAATAATATTAGGGATTAATCTAATCATTATTGTAATAAAGTACTTCTTTGCTATGGGTTGGTCCTACTTTACCTTTAGGGCAGCCAATGAAATAGATTTTAAGGCAAGGGATAATCTTATGACAAAGTTCTTAAAACAATCCCTAGTCTTCTTTGAAAAGCATTCTACAGGATCCCTTATGGGAAAGGCTACTAATGATGTAAATAGCCTTAGTGATCTAGCCGGTTTTGGAACTCTTAGCTTATTTGATTCTACAATGTTTCCTTTACTAATTATAATAATGATGATGGTGGTTGTGGATGTTAAACTGACCCTTGCTTCCATAGTACCCCTCCCCCTTTTAGCCTATCTAGTGATTCTTATTGGTAATAAAATCTATGATAGGTGGGACAAGGTACAAAGAGCCTTTGATAAGTTAAATACCAATGTTCTTGAGGATATAGAAGGTATAAGGATTATTCGAGTTTTTAACCTACAAAGATCCAGATATAAGCAATTTGAAGCTAGGGGTCAGGACTTGTGTAAGAGGAATCTAGATGTAGTAAAATATCATTCCCTTTTTGCTCCTATTCAAAGTATTATACCGGCACTGACCTTTATTATCGCCATTGGATATGGATCTTTTATGATTTCCAAAGGAGAGATTAGTATTGGGCAGTTAGTTTCCTTTACCTACTATTTAAATATGTTGGTCTGGCCTATGTATGCATTTGGTAACTTTATTAACATCAAACAGCAAGCCCGTGCTTCTATGGAAAGAATTCAGGAAGTCTTGGATTATAAGGAAGACATTGTTGAAAAGAGTGAGGCTATTACACTTGAAACAAACCCAAATATTGAGTTTAAAAACCACTCTTTCAAGTTTCCTTCTTCTAAAGAGAACGTATTAGAAAGCTTAAGTATTCAAATAGGAAGCGGAAAGTCACTGGGAGTATTAGGAAAGACCGGGTCAGGTAAATCTACTTTTTTAAAGCAGCTTTTAAGTCTTTATCCTATGAATACTGATAGCATTTATCTTAATGGGAACAAGATTCATAACTATAGCATTTCAAGTATTAGAGACTTTATAGGGTATGTACCACAAAGACATATGATATTTTCTAAGACTATTAGGGATAATATTAAACTTTCTAAGCCGGATGCTACGGAAGAAGAGGTAATGGAAGCTATAAGACTGGCTGATTTCGAAAAGGACCTTAATGTATTTCCTAAGGGTTTGGATACCCTTTGTGGCGAGAAGGGGATATCTTTATCTGGTGGACAAAATCAGAGGATTGGAATTGCTAGGGCATTTTTGAAGAATCCCCATATTCTAATACTTGATGATTGTATGAGTGCAGTAGATGGAAGGACGGAAAAGAATATTATAAACAATATTCAAGCAAATAGACAAGGAAAGACTACTATCATTTCAACACATAGGATAAGTCAAGTTAAGGATTTAGATGAGATTATTGTCCTTGATAAAGGGAAAATCGTTGAAAGAGGTAGCCACGAAGACCTTATAAAGGGTAGAAAGTGGTATTATGACCAGTATGTGAATCAGATAGCAAGGAGTCGTTTTGATGAACAATAAGATACGAAATGAATTTGTAACGAAAAAATTAAAAACCTATGCAAAGAAGGAAGCAAAGTCCTTATCTTTTGGCTTGTTCCTATCCATTATTCGTACTGCCTTGGAGATAATAGGTCCTATGATTATAGGTTATATCTTAAATACCTACATAAAAGTAGGTATGGAAAAGTCAGACTTTATTTCTATTGCAAAGCTCCTTGGTATTTATCTTGTAGTCTATATCCTTTGTGGACTATTTGGAAATTTAGCCCTTCTTGCCTTTGAAAAGGCAGCAAATATGATTTCATTTAACGTACAAAAGGATGTATACAAGCATATAAATAGGCTTCCTATATCCTATTTTGATAAATTACCTGCCGGTAATATTGTTTCTAGAATTACTAATGATACAAATAGGTTGAAAATGATGTTCCAGTTGATTTTAGCTGATATGACTACTTCGACTATTATGATTGTGAGCATCTATGGAATGATTGTAATCAAAAACCTACCTGTTGCACTCTTGTTTTTATTACTAGTACCCATTATATATATTATATTTAGAGATTTAAGATATAAGACAGCTAAATATACAAGCTTAAATCGTGAATATGTAGGAGATATTAATGCCAGTATAAATGAAAATATACAAAACATCGAGATTATCCAAGCCTTTAATAAGGAAGACCATGTAAAAGATGAATTTGATGAAATTAATGACAATATCCTTGAAAGCAATTTAGAAGTTACCAAGGTAAGAAGTTATGGTGGATACAGAGCTATAGACGCTCTTTCCTATGTAGGTACACTCCTTGTCCTTTTATATTTTGGAATTGGTAGAATTACGGGATCATATGCAGTTACCATAGGTAGTATGTATATAGTCATAGACTATATATCTAAGATTTTTAATAATATTAGCACAGTAGTAACTAGATTTGGAGAATTGGAACAATCCTATGCATCAGCAACCCATGTATTCGATTTATTAAGAATCGAAACTCAGGAAGAATCTCAAGGTGAGCTAACAGATGTTATAGGCCATGTAAGATTTGAAGATGTTTATTTTGCATATAATGAGGATGATGTTTTAAAGGGTATTGATTTTGAGGTTAAGAGTGGAGAGAGTATTGCATTTGTAGGTTCTACTGGGAGTGGAAAGAGTACAATTATAAACTTAATCTTAAAATTCTATGAGCCAAGGCTTGGA
>CAZTEN010000260.1:0-681 GCA_964612495.1 uncultured Tissierella sp.
TTTGAGTTGGCCTACAGGGCCTACTTAAACAATCAGAGAAAAATTGAATCCATGGAAAGGCAAATCGAAAGATATAGAATCTGGGGTGCCATGAGGGATAGCGAAAAGATGTACAAAAGGGCCAAGGAACTAGAAAAACGCCTTGATAAGGTTGAAGTTATAGATAAGCCTAAGGACGATAATGCCAAAATCAAACTAAATACATCTGGCATACAAAGATCTGGCAAGATAGTTCTGGATATAGAGGATTTAAGCAAATCCTTTGGAGACAAAAACCTATTTTCAAATCTCTCCTTTACCCTATTCTATAAGGATAGACTTTGCATAATGGGGGATAACGGAAGTGGAAAGAGCACCTTATTAAAACTTATTTTAGGCCAGGATAATAACTTTGAGGGTAAAATAAAGTTTGGGTCCAATATTAGCATAGGATATCTACCTCAAAATGTTGTTTTTGAAGATGAAGACTTACCGATTTTGGATTATTTTGCAACAAAGCATAGACTTAGCAACTCTGATGCTAGAAAGGAACTTGCTAAGATGCTCTTTATAAGGGATGATGTATTTAAGAAGATAAAATCCCTTTCCGGTGGTGAAAAGTCCAGATTAAGACTTGCGTCATTAATATATGACAAGGTAAATCTAATGATCCTTGATGAGCCAACAAGCCACCTGGACATA
>CAZTEN010000260.1:691-1488 GCA_964612495.1 uncultured Tissierella sp.
GATTCAAAGGAAGTCCTAGAAGACACCTTAGTTGATTACAATGGAACTATTCTATTTGTATCCCATGATAGGTATTTCGTAGACAAGCTAGCAAACAAAATGCTAATCTTCGAAAATTCCAAAGTTGACCTATATCCTATGCCCTATAAGGAATACCTTGAATTAAGGGAAAGATTAAATATTGAAAGACCAATAGAAAAAGCAAAAAAAGAGCCAAAGATTCTCCCAGTAAAAGCTGAAAGAAAGCCAAATAACACCTATAAAATAAATGCACTAAATAAGAATATAGAACAATTAGAAGCAGAACTGGATAGGCTAACCCTAGAGATGGAAAAAAATAACGATGATGCAGACAAGTTATACCAGCTATATATTGAAAAGGAAAACTTAGAGAATAAACTATTAGACTCTTATGAAAAATTAGAAACCCTACAGTAATTTTAAAAAGCCTACAAGGAAGTCAACCAAATAACTTCCCTGTAGGCTTTATTATTTTAATTAATTAGAATGTCAATGCTAATTTTTGAGCCTTATTAATTGCATTTGCTTTTATTTCTTCTGCATTATTATGTGTTGAAGCTAAACCTTCTGCTATTATCGATTGGCTATCATTTATTCCTATAAAATTTAGGATAGTGTTCATGTATTTATCCCCCATCTCTAAATCTGCAGCCGGACCCTCAGTATATATCCCACCTCTAGCTTGAATATGAATTGCTTTCTTATCAGTTAGAAGTCCTACCGGACCATTCTCTGTGTATTTGAAAGTTTTACCTACAATACAAATATTGTCTAAA
>CAZTEN010000260.1:1498-2867 GCA_964612495.1 uncultured Tissierella sp.
GTACAGTAAAGTTCCAAAATGGTGTAACAAATACATATTTGTCAGCTGACAAAAACTGTTCCAATATGGAGTTCATTGCTGATATTTTCTTCTTCTCAACAGCAGTTAGTTCTTCAAAGGATTTACCTTGTCCAAATTTTCCCCATGCATTTAATACATCCTCATCAATTAAAGGTATTTCCATATTATATAAATCCAAATTTATAACTTCATAATTGGAATGATTTTTTTTAAGCGAATTAATAAAAGCATCTCCGACAGATAAGCTAACGGATTCCTCTTTGGATTTTGGGTTTGCAGTAATATATAGCACTTTAGACATTTTTGTATCTTTCCTTTCATTATTAAATAATTTTTTAAAAAAGTTTACCATATTATTCACCTTTTCTATGAATTAATTTACTGAATTAATTATTGTCTTATCCTAATAATACTTTATATAATATAAATTAATTACCAAGTTATATTTAATTATTTAGTTACTTTATATAACCATAATACAATAGTATACTTACTCTTGTCAATAGGTAATATTAAATTTTTAAGGTAAAATTTTTAAAGAGCTATTACTTAGCTATATTTTAAGCTTTGTAGTTGCCCAAATAAAAATAGCTAGATGCTATAGAACATTTATAATCAGTAAGGGGATTTAAAGCGATGCTGATATTCAGGGTGATTAGGATTAAAAGGACAAGTATGTACAGGTGCAAATCCTAGAGAAATATCTGTTGCTGAAATGAAGAGATTATTTGAAGCTAATTATTATGGAACAGAAGTAAACTTCTAAGATTGATTAAAAGAAGGCTATAATTGGTTATTTACCAGTTATAGCCTTGATTTTTTAAAGCGAGGTAATCAAATTTTTATCCTTTGTTAAGCTATTTAAGCCAGAGTCCATCCAAAGTCATCGTGATAAATCATTTGCTTGGTCATGCCACCATCTATACAGATATTTTCACCAGTAATAAAGCCTGCCTTATCACTACACAAGTACAAGACCATATTGGCAATATCCAAGGGGTTTCCTACTCGTCCGGCCGGATGCTGGTAGGCATCAGGACCTTCATAACTTGTAAAATCAGTGTCTATCCAGCCAGGTGAGATGGAATTCACCCTGATCTTCCCGGCAAAACTAATTGCTAATGCATGAGTTAAGGCCGTGATGCCTCCTTTGGTTGCAGTATAGCTTTCTGTGTTAGGCTGGCTCATCCTATCCCTGGATGAGGATATGTTGACAATACTAGCCCCTTCAGCAAAGTGGCTGGTAAATAGCTTGGCTAACATATATGGTGCACTGATTCCAACTCTAAGGACATAGTTAAAATCATCATAGGAACAGGCATCGAGCCCGCCGCGCGTAAGCATGGCA
>CAZTEN010000261.1:0-2411 GCA_964612495.1 uncultured Tissierella sp.
AATCTAAGATTACTAATAAGACCAGGGCAATATTATTAAACACACCAAATAATCCTACAGGGACATGCTTAAGCAGAAAGAATCTGGAGGATATTGCCCAAGTAGCTAAAAAATATAATTTAATTATATATGCAGATGATGTTTATACCATATATAGCTATGAAGAGGAATTTATGCCTATAACGACCCTAAAGGATATGGGAAAAAGAACTATTTCTATAGGTAGTTTTTCAAAGGATTATTGCATGACCGGATGGAGAATAGGATACCTTATGGGGAGTCCGGAACTAATTAAGGTTGCTGGAAATATTAACGACGCCTTAATCTATTCTGCACCTTCTATATCCCAACAGGCGGCATTATATGCTTTGGAACATAGGCATGAAATTCAACCTAAGCTAGTCGAACAATTTAAGGAACGAGTTTACTATGCCTATGAAAGACTTAAAAAGCTTAATAATGTAAGTGTAATGGAGCCAAGGGGAACCTTCTATCTATTCCCAAGCATTAAAGGTACAGGTCTGTCTTCAATGGAGGTAACAAGAATATTACTAGAAGAAGCCCATGTCCTAGTAATTCCAGGAAACGCCTTTGGCCAAGCCGGTGAGGGACATATAAGATTAGCATGTACCATAGAATTAGATAAGATGAAGGAAGGCTTCGATAGAATGGAAAAGTTGAAGATATTTAGGTAAGAGTGTAGAATCAGTGAACAGTGAACAACGAACAGTGAACAACGAACAGTGAACAGTGAACAAGGAAAGATAGTTAAGAGTAAGAACTAAGAGTTAAGAGTTAAGAAATAAGAGTGAAAAGTTGATTTAGAAATAGGTGGTGAAGACAATGGGTAAAAAGGTAGTTTTGTGTGGGGTCCCGGGGATGAAGCCTTCAGATATTATCAAAATGAAAGCTTATATTAAGGAAGAGTTTTCTCAAGTGGACTTTCAATATATAAGTGAACTTGTATTGGAAAAGAGTGAACTCATTAAGGGATGTAAGGATGCTGAGGTTCTCGTAACTTGGGATCAGGAGATGGATGAAGAAATCTATAGTGCTCTTAATTTGAAGGCATATATAGCAGCTAGTGCAGGATATAATGCAGCTAATGTAGAGGCGGCTACAAAACATAATGTTGTTGTAAGCAATGTAAAGGGTTATTGCAGAGAGGAAGTTGCGATTCATTCTATTATGTTTATTCTGGACTTTGCCAGAAAAGCACATATTATGGTGCCTTCCGTAGAGGAGGGCAAATGGGAACTAAGTATTGCAGGAAGTATTAAAAGATTTTCTGAAAGTACAGTAGGGATTCTTGGTCTTGGGTCCATAGGCAGCAAGGTTGCAGAGCTTCTTAGAGGATTTGGGGTTAGGATGATTTCTTGTGACCCCTTTGTTGACTCTGCTGATATGAAGAAGTTTGGGGTTGAGAAAGTGGACTTTGATACCCTAATTGAGGGTTCTGATTATCTGACTATTCATGCTCCATTGTTGGATTCCACTAAGGGGCTCATAAATATAGAGGTATTAAAGAGGATGAAATCTTCTTCCTATATAATAAATACTGCAAGAGGTCAAATCATAAATCAAGATGATTTGTACTATGCACTTGACCAAGGAATTATTGCAGGAGCAGGACTGGATGTCATAGAAAACGAACCTCCTAAGGAATCGGATAGAAAACTTATAGCTTTACCAAATGTAAGAGTTACTCCACATAGTGCATATTTGTCAAATGAAGCTTCAGATACACAGCTTAGAACTACGGCTAGAGAAGTAGGCAGGATATTGAGGAATGAAAGACCTCTAAATTTGGTGAATCCAGAGATTCTGTCTAACTTAAAATGGATTGAGAAGAAATGATGTGAACTTAAGTAAATCAGTTTAGCTGGTTTACTTTTTTACTTCCATATAGTAATCTTTAAATAAGATTATTAATTAAAGGGGTGTTGGCATTATGGAAAAACGTTTTCTGGGGAGAACTAATTTTGAAACCTCCTCTGTGGGAATAGGAGGCATTCCCATTCAGAGGGTAGGTAAGGAGGAAGCTATTGGAATAATAAGGGAGGCCCTTAATCAGGGAATGAACTTTATAGATACAGCAAGGGCATATTTAGCCAGTGAAGAGCTCATTGGGCATGCCTTGGAGGAATTAGGGAGAGATAAATTCATCCTTGCAACTAAATCTATGGCTAGGACTTATGAGGGAATCAAGGAGGAATTTTATACAAGCATTAAGCTATTAAAGACGGAATACATAGATTTATATCAATTCCATAATGTAAAGTCTAAAGAGGATTATGAAAAGATTATGGGGGAAGGTGGAGCTTACCAAGCTGTTAAAGACCTTCAGGCTAAGGGCTTAATAAAGGAAATAGGTATATCATGTCATACTGTGGATGTACTTGAAATAGCTG
>CAZTEN010000261.1:2421-2856 GCA_964612495.1 uncultured Tissierella sp.
TTTTCAACAATTCAATTTCCATACAATGCCATAGAAAAGCAGGGAGAGCCAATATTCCAAAGGGCTAAGGAGAAGAATATTGGAGTTATTATCATGAAGCCTCTTGCAGGTGGAGCAATCTCCAATGGGGAAGCTGCAATTAGGTTTATCCTGGAAAATCCAAATATTTCAGTAGTTATACCCGGTATGGATTCCGTAAAACAAGTATGTGAAAATGCCAGACCTGGAATCGATAGAAGACCTCTAAATGATGATGAGAAAAAGGTTCTTGAGGAAGAGGCAGCGTCCCTAGGGCAAGAATTTTGCAGAAGATGTGGATATTGTGGACCTTGCTCAGTGGGTATTGACATTCCTACTAACTTTATAGTAGACGGATATTTCACCAGATATAATCTTGAGGATTGGGCTAGATCTAGATATGAATCCATGGCAGTT
>CAZTEN010000262.1:0-2821 GCA_964612495.1 uncultured Tissierella sp.
TCATTATAAACTCTCTGCCTCTCATAAGGCCAAATCGTGGCCTTTTTTCATCTCTATATTTTGTTTGGATCTGATATATATTTAGAGGCAGCTGTTTATAGGATTTTATCTCATCCCTTATTACAGATGTAAAGTACTCCTCGTGTGTTGGCCCAAGGCAGAATTCCCTTTCATTTCTATCCATAAGCCTCCACATCTCCGGGCCAAAATCCTTCCATCTACCAGAAGCCTCCCAAAGCTCTCTTGGCTGAAGAGCAGAAAGCAAGAATTCCTGTGAACCAGCCGCATCCATTTCTTCACGAATAATTTCTTCAACCTTTCTTATAACCTTATAACCTAGAGGTAAATAAGTGTAAACTCCGCTGACAAGCTTTCTAATCATGCCAGCACGAAGTAGAAGTTGATGACTTGGAATCTCAGCTTCAGCTGGAACTTCTCTTAAAGTAGGCATATACATCTTTGACATTTTCATAAAATCACTCCTCACATAATAATAGCCTCCCGTCTCACTAAGAGACGAAAGGCTAATTTCCGCGGTACCACTCTAATAAACCATAGGTTCACTCATAAGCTATAACGTAGCAATCGTTTAAATGTACTTTATTCCAAATAAATGCTCCGGGACTGGTTCCTTAAAAAGCGGGTCAGAAGCCTTTCACCAAATAACTTCCTCTCTAAGACCATTATTAATTACTATTTCCCATCTAAGCTAATATTTAAATCTTACTAAAAAGCTTATTTTTTGTCAATTACTTTCTTTAAAAGGCATACTGAAGTTGCCGCCATGCCTTCTTCTCTTCCTACAAATCCAAGTTTTTCGGTAGTTGTAGCCTTTACGCTTATATTCTCAATATCTGTATAAAGAACATTGGAAATATTGGTCCTCATCTTATCTATAAAGGGTGCAAGCTTTGGTAATTGGGCCTCTATTGTTGAATCTATGTTTCCAATATCATAACCTTGATTCTTCATTATATTGTAGACTCTAGCTAATAGTACCATGCTGTCTATATCCTTATAAGACATATCCGTATCGGGAAAGTGCTTACCAATATCTCCTAAGGCCAAAGCTCCTAAAATACTATCCATTATTGCATGTATTAATACATCAGCATCGGAATGCCCTAAAAGTCCTAATTTGTGAGGGATTTCCACCCCACCTAGTATAAGCTTTCTATTCTCCACCAGTTGATGTACATCATATCCATAACCCACTCTCATACTAATCTCCATATATTCACAGAATTCCACTTCTAGAAAGTATATCATCCCTGTCCTTAATGAAGGAATCAGCAATAATTAAATCTTCAGGAGTAGTTATCTTAATATTATCAAAGCTTCCCATAATCATCTTAATAGGATGTCCAATTCTTTCTACAAGGGTGCTATCATCTGTACCTACTATACCCTCTTCCATAGCATGTTCATACCCTTCCTTTAAGAGACGAGTCCAAAAACACTGAGGAGTCTGAGCTGCCCATAGTAAATCTCTCTTTGGCGTATGATGAACCACATTCTTAGCATCAATTGCCTTTATAGTATCCTTCACGGGAACGCCAACAACACATGCACCATAGTCTAAAACTCCCTTTATACCAGCCTCTATGGACTCCATTCTTACAAAAGGTCTAGCACCATCATGAGTTAATACAATATCAGCCTTCTCGTTTAACGCCATAATTCCATTATAGATAGAGTCTTGTCTTTCCTTTCCACCTCTAACTATATTAGTTACCTTCCTAAACCCATATTTTTTAACAATCTCTTTTCTGCAATATTCAACTTCTTCTTCCTTAGATACTACGATTATTTCATCTATATACTTGCATTTATCAAACTTTTCCAATGTATGAGCTAAAATCGGTTTATTATCTACAGATATAAACTGCTTATTTATTTTGCTACCCATTCTATTACTCATACCTGCCGCTGCTACTATGACAGACACAAAATAATCATTGTACATTATTACACCTCAATTCAGATTAAACACTAATAAAATACTAACAAATTCCTAGGCATCATATGAAATTCATATTCCTCTTTTTAATCTCATTATAGCATAACCTTATTTAAATAAAAGGATAAAATTTAACTTAAGAATTTTTACAAAATTTTAGACCCTGACGGGTCTAAATCTAAACTGCTTTATCAGCCAATTCTTTAGGCTTAGCAAATATCATTCTTCCAGCTGAAGTTTGAAGAACGCTTGTTACTAGAACATCTATGGTTTCTCCTATATATTTTCTTCCTGATTCAACTACTATCATAGTTCCATCATCTAAATATGCTAATCCTTGACCAGATTCCTTACCATCTTTAACTATTGTAACTTTCATTTCTTCACCTGGTAAAACAACAGGTTTGACGGCATTTGCCAATTCATTGATATTTAATACATCTATTTTATGAACCTCTGCAACCTTATTTAAATTATAATCATTAGTTAAGATCTGTCCCTTTAATAACTGGGTAAGTTTCAATAGTTTTGAATCAACTTCCTGAATATCTTCAAATTTCTTTTCATGTATAATTATTTCTACGTCCAATTCCTTCTGTATCTTATTTAAGATATCAAGTCCTCTTCTACCCCTATTTCTCTTTAACCCATCAGAAGAATCGGCAATATGTTGCAGTTCTTCTAGAACGAAAACAGGAATAACTAATGGGCCTTCAATGAAACCGGTTTGGATAATATCAGCTATTCTGCCATCTATTATTACACTTGTATCTAGGATTTTAGGACATGACTTATAGATTTTAGTCTTTTCCTTACCTTTCCTTGCTATGTTGATACTTCCTATAGATGTAGTTATATCTT
>CAZTEN010000263.1:0-242 GCA_964612495.1 uncultured Tissierella sp.
AAGATTCCCATAGTACGGATTGCTGAACAACTAGGAATGTCAAGAAACACTGTAAAGAAATTGATTAGACAAAAAGAAGAGCCTAAGTACACCAGAGAACATTATCCCTCCAAGGTTGACCTATACATGGATCAGGTAATAATTTGGAGAACATCACCTGATTATGCATTCAAGGGAACTAGGATCTTTCGAGAACTAAAAAAGATGGGTTATGATGGTACAATAAACCCAATTTACAGAGC
>CAZTEN010000263.1:252-2765 GCA_964612495.1 uncultured Tissierella sp.
TAGAATTGAAACTCCACCAGGAGATCAGGCTCAGTTTGATTGGTCACCATATCAAATGGTTGTAAATGGTAGAATTAGGACAGTATACTGCTTTACAATGATTTTGGCAGCTAGTAGGAAGAAAGCAATATGTTTTTCTTTATCATCTGATTCTGATGCAATTTATGAAGCAATCCAGGAGCTCTATGATGATTTAGGGGGAGTAACCCTTGAACTTCTAATAGATAATCCCAAAAGCTTAGTAATTGAAAACAATCCTAAAAATGAAGACGAGATAAGGTATAATCCACAGGCTTTGCTTTTAGCAGCACATCTTGGAACTGAACTTAATGCATGCAATTGCTATTGGCCAAGAACTAAAGGAAAAATCGAAAAGCCCTATCAGTATATAGAGGAACAATTTATTAAAGGAAATACATTTTTATCAATGGAGGAATTGAATAAAAGAGGTAAAGACTTTATCGAAGAGTGGAATAGCATTGTTCATAGCACAACCAAAAGAATCCCTGATGAGTTCTTTGAGAATGAGGAGATTAAAGCATTACTACCATTACCACAATCTAGATTTAGAATTAAATCTCTAGAGAAGAGAAAGGTCAGTAATGATAGCTTTGTACATATAAATGCTAATAAATACAGTGTACCTATCAAATATGCTACAAAACAAATACTGTTTAGAATAGTCTATGGCTTCAAAATAGAGCTTTACACCGATAAATCTCAATATATCATGTCTCTAGAAGTTAAGGATGGTAAGGATGGGACCTACAAGGATCCAAGTCATTATGAAGCTATTGAAGTTAAAGCAAGCAAATCAATACCCCAGATAAAAAGAGACTTTACTAGCACATTTAAGAATGGTGAAGCTTATCTAAAAGCAGCTACTGGCTTGTTCCAGCAACCAAGTTATCATGCAAGAAAAATATTGGAGTTACTAGATCTTTATGAGCCTGAAGTGCTAGATAAAATAATTGCCTATGCTATCGAAAATGAAAAGTTTGATATCAAGTCAATTAAGTTTTTGATAAAAAATGATTTCTTTAAAATTATGAATAGTAAAGGAGAAACAATTAAAATAGCTGATATCACGAATATTGAAGGTATAACAAGAAGCTGTGACTACTACGAAGGAAATCAGGAGGTAACATCATTATGATAGTTTCAGATTCTTTAAAATATGATGATGCCTACATTCGTGAAAAACTTAAATCATTTAAGTTAGTTGATATACGTGAAAATTATCAAGACGTCATAGATGAAGCCATTGACAAGAAAATGGGTTACAAAGATTTTTTAGTTAAGTTAATTCAGGTTGAAGAAGAAGGAAAGAAAAAGAGACTATCAGAAAGGTTGTTACTAAAGGCCGGTTTTGACTTTATCAAAACTCTTGATGATGTAGAGTACAACTTTAATGAAAGCATCAATTTCCAAAAGGTTAAAGAATTAGGGACATTATCCTTTATGGAACGAAATGAAAATATAATAATCATAGGACCACCAGGGGTAGGTAAGACTATGTTAGCAACAGGAATAGGTATAAACGCTTGTAATGCAGGGAAAACAGTGATGTTTATCAATGCTAAGGAGTTAATGGACAAGTTATACGAATCAGTTAAGAAAGACACACTAAAACAGACATTAAAGGCTTTAGACAAAGTAGAATTGTTAATCATAGACGAATTATCCTACTTGAAAATGGATAAAGAAAAAGAGAGCATATTTTTCCAAGTTATCCGCCAAAGATACGAAAAAAGCTCCCTCATCATTACAACTAACCTTCCCCTAAGTAGATGGGATGAAGTATTTACAGGTCAATTAGCAGCAACCGCAATACTAGATAGATTAGTTCATCATTGTCATATCCTTAGTATAACAGGCGACAGTTTCCGTGTCAAAGGTGAGAAATATCTAGAAGGTAATAGAAAGTATACTAAGGAGGATAAATAGATGGCAAATGTTCGTAAGCAAGATTATGAGAAAATAGTTAATATATTCAATGAGTCGGGAGAAAAAACAGCTATGGACTACATTCAACAAAACTATGGGATTAAAGCTCCTCGTGGAGTAATATCGAGAATTAAACAATCTTCTGAGTTTAGCTATGATAAGGAAAATAGAAAAATCATAAAATCTAGTAAACCAGATGAGTCAATATTTATGGGTCTAGATGAATTATGCAGTAAAGAGATTACTCCAATGGAACATGTAACCCCAGTGCCCTCAACTAGAAGCAACGATATTCTGGAATCGCTATTCAGAGAACTAATGCAAGAAAAATTATTGGAGTTAAACAAATACATTAGACTAAATAGATATTCTGGTACTATTAAGATTGATAAGCAAGCTTTAATAAAGGATGGATACCAAATAAATATTAACTAGATTTAAGTGGTCAAAATTAAACGTAAATAATTAATTCAGGTGGTCAATTTTGAATGTAAAACTTGAGATTGACGCCTGGAAATATATAAATATTAAATTTATGAGCATATTAGTCAGATGGTCAATTTTAC
>CAZTEN010000264.1:0-2755 GCA_964612495.1 uncultured Tissierella sp.
GAATTCAACCTTCGTCTCTATATGAGATGGGGGATTTTTTATTTAGGAGGAATTTATGCTAAAGCCAAAATTTTATTTAACTACACCAATTTACTATCCAAGTGACAACTTACACATTGGACACACTTATACAACTGTGGCTGCAGACTCAATAAAGAGATTTAAGAAGCTTCAAGGATTTGATGTATTCTTTACAACTGGGTCCGATGAGCACGGACAAAAAATCGAGACCAAGGCAAAGGAAATGAATCAAACACCAAAGGAATATGTTGACGGAATAGTGGCTAATATCAAGAAGCTTTGGAAGATGTTAGAGATCGATTATGATGCATTTATAAGAAGTACAGATGAAGACCATGAGAAAGCTGTACAGGATATATTTGTTAAGTTATATGAGAAGGGGGAAATCTATAAGGATGTATATAAGGGATATTACTGTACACCTTGTGAATCCTTCTGGACTGAATCCCAATTGAAAGAGGACCATGCTTGTCCTGACTGTGGAAGAAAAACCCATATCGCTGAGGAAGACGCATATTTCTTTAAGCTTTCAAAATATAGAGATAAGCTATTGAAATTATATGAAGAAAATCCTGGATTCATTCAGCCTGAATCCCGAAAGAATGAGATGATTAATAACTTCTTAAAGGATGGACTAGAGGACTTATCCGTCTCCAGATCTACTTTTGACTGGGGTGTTAAAGTACCTTTCGATAATAAACACGTAGTATATGTATGGATAGATGCTCTTTCCTGCTATTTAACCGCCTTAGGCTATGGTAGTGAAAATGAGGAGAAGTTTAAGGAATTCTGGCCTGCAGATGTCCATCTGGTAGGTAAGGAAATAGTGAGATTCCATACTATTATTTGGCCAGCACTATTGATGGCTTTGGATATACCTCTACCTAAGAAGGTCTTTGGCCATGGTTGGATTTTATTCGAAGATGATAAGATGTCTAAATCCAAGGGAAATGTAATCTACCCTGAGCCTATTATTGAATTATATGGAATAGATGCATTTAAGTATTTCCTTCTAAGGGAATTTACCTTTGGAGCTGATGGCAGCTTCTCAAGAGAAAAATTCCTACAGAGGTTGAACTCAGACTTGGCAAATGATTTAGGAAATCTACTAAGTAGAACTGTATCCATGGTTGAAAAATATAATGAAGGAATTATCCCTTGTCCAAATGCCGAGGAAGAATTCGATAAGAATTTAAGGGAGATGGCAGTGGCTACTGCTTCCAAGGTAGAAGACCATATGGAGAAATTAAGCTTCTCAACAGCTCTTGAGGAAATCTGGAAGCTAGTAAGAAGGTCCAATAAATATGTAGATGAAACATTGCCTTGGGTACTGGCTAAGGAAGGAAATAAGGAAAGACTAGATAGCGTGTTGTTTAATCTGTCAGAATCCCTAAGAATAATATCCATATTGATAAAGCCATTTATGGAGAATACGTCTTCTGAAATTCGCAGGCAGCTTGGAATAAGTCATGAATCTCTATGGGAGGACTCCAAGAAGTGGAATGAAGCTCAAGTGACCATTGTAGGAAACAAGGTTAATAAGGGAGATGTAATATTCCCAAGACTTGACATCGAGAAGGAACTAGTAAGATTAAATGAGGCGAATCAAAAACTTATAGATGAAAGAGCAGGAGTTCAACCTATAGGAGAGCCAAAAGAAGAGGCTAATGAAGAGATTGAAGACATTGAAGAGGTAGAAGAGCTGCCTGAGATAACTATAGATGATTTTGCCAAGGTACAACTTAAGATAGCTGAAATTATTAAATGCGAAGACCATCCTAAAGCTGATAAACTATTGGTATTGACCTTGAAACTTGGAGCTGAGACTAGGCAAGTAGTATCAGGAATTAAAAAATGGTATGCTCCAGAGGACTTAGTGGGTAAAAAGGTAGTAGTAGTTACTAATTTAAAAGCAGTTAAGCTAAGAGGAGTAGAATCCAGAGGTATGGTACTTGCTGCTGAGGATTCTAAGGGAAACTTAAGCCTATTACAGCCAATAGGTGATGTTGCTGATGGAGCAACCATATCTTAGGAGGAACTTATGTTTATAGATAGTCATGCTCATCTTGATGATGAGCGATTTGATGAAGATAGAATAGCCCTTATAGAAAGCTTAAGGGAAAATAATATAGACCTAGTTATAAATATAGGGGCTGATATGGAATCCAGCAGGGCTTCTGTTAAACTTTCTAAAGAGTATGATAATATCTATGCAGCCGTTGGGGTCCACCCCCACGATGCACAAGATGTAACTGAAACTTATTTAGATGAGCTTAAAGACCTTTCCAAGGAAGAAAAGGTCCTTGCCATAGGGGAAATAGGACTGGACTTTTACTATGACAATTCCCCTAGGGATATTCAAAGAAAGGTATTTTTAGACCAATTAGAATTAGCAAGAGACCTAAACCTCCCTGTAGTCATTCATACCAGAGACGCAGCTGGGGAAACCTTTGAAATACTAAAGGAAGCTTGTGCTAAGGGCACAAGAGGTATTATGCATTGCTATTCAGGTAGTGTAGAGATGGCTCTAGAATATATTAAGCTAGGCTTCTACATCTCTTTAGGTGGACCTGTGACCTTTAAAAAGGCCAGGGTTCCAAAGGAAGTTGCAGAAGTAGTGCCCCTAGATAAGCTCTTAATAGAGACGGACTGTCCCTATCTGACCCCGGAGCCATTTAGAGGCAAGAGAAACGAGCCTAAAAATGTGAGATATGTAGCAGAAGAGATAGCATTT
>CAZTEN010000265.1:0-2754 GCA_964612495.1 uncultured Tissierella sp.
ATAATATAATTAACTCCTGGGAGATGTTGAAATCTCAAGAAAGTTTAGAGGCAGCAAGAAACTTCTTATTGGAAATACTTTCGGAGTATCACCATTATTCGGATATAATAATTATAGTTGTATTCGATGCCCATTTAGTAAAGGGAAATTCCCGAACCGAGGAAAAGTATAAAGGACTAAGGGTAATTTACACTAAAGAAAATGAAACAGCAGATAATTATATAGAAAGAGTATTAGATGAGATTGGTAGAATAAAGAGAGTAAGGGTTGCAACATCAGACTGGATGGAACAGCAAATAGTTCTTTCTCGTGGAGGAACTAGAATTTCAGCTAGGGAACTAGAAGTGGAAGTAGAGAATTCAAGAAACATGATAAAAAGAAAACGAAAGATTGCCAACAATAAAAATAATATGCAAATTGGAAGACTTGATGAGGATAACATATCTAAATTGAAACACTGGGGTAAATCTGGGGATAAATCTTGACTAAAAAACATCTTTTAATTATAATGAGTCTAATGACTCATTTCGATTGTGTGAAGTAATTGCTATGCGATTACCTTGATATCTAAATGAGTTTAGCAACTCATTTGAATGGAGTGTAGTAATTTCTTGGGGGGAAGAAAGTGTACAGGGTCTATGACGATTTTGATTTTATTAGCTTTAATACAATGGATGATGAGGATATAGTTGAACTTGCAAAGATTGATAATTCCCTAGCCCTAGAATTTATACTACACAAATATAAGAATTTTGTGCGTTCGAAGGTAAGGACATATTTTATTGTTGGTGCTGATAAGGATGATATTATTCAGGAAGGAATGATTGGTCTTTATAAAGCTATCAGAGATTATGATAGAAAAAAGCTTGCATCTTTTAGGTCTTTTGCTGAAATTTGTATAACCAGACAAATAATCACTGCGATTAAATCTGCAACTAGGCAGAAACATATGCCTTTGAATTTTTATGTTTCACTTAACAAACCGGTATATGAAGAATCTGAAAGAACTCTTGAGGATGTTATTCCGGAAGAAAAGAATATGGACCCTATGGAACTCTTTATAGGAAGGGAAGATTTAGATATTATTGAAACAAAAATAGGAGAAGTATTAAGTGGGCTGGAACTTGAAGTTCTAATGTCCTATCTTGAGGGTAGGACCTATCAAGAGATTTCTGTAGCTCTTAACAGGGATGTTAAGAGTATTGATAATGCATTACAAAGATTAAAAAGAAAGCTAGAAAGATATTTGAGCAAAAAATCATAGTAGGTTATTGACATAGCGAGTTATTAATAGTAAAATAATCTATTGTAAGCTTACTTATGTAGGCCCACGTAGCTCAGTAGGTAGAGCACTTCCTTGGTAAGGAAGAGGTCAGCAGTTCGAGTCTGCCCGTGGGCTCCATATAGATTTGCATAATGAAACACCCGGCACTGTTTGCTAAGAAGAAAATCTAAGGAGGAGAAAACAATGGCAAAACAAAAATTTGATAGAACCAAACCACACGTAAACATTGGAACAATAGGTCACGTAGACCATGGAAAGACAACTTTAACAGCTGCGATTACATTCGTACTAAACAAGAGGTTTGGAACAGGTGAATTCATAGACTATGCACACATAGATAAGGCACCTGAAGAAAGAGAAAGAGGAATCACAATATCCACATCTCACGTAGAATATGAAACAGCAAATCGTCACTACGCACACGTAGACTGCCCAGGCCATGCTGACTATGTAAAGAACATGATCACTGGTGCTGCACAGATGGATGGTGCTATCCTTGTAGTTGCTGCAACTGATGGTCCTATGCCACAGACTCGTGAACACATTCTTCTTGCACGTCAGGTAGGTGTTCCATATATCATCGTATTCTTAAACAAGTGCGATATGGTAGATGACGAAGAATTATTAGACCTCGTTGAAATGGAAGTTTTTGAATTATTATCAGAATACAATTTCCCTGGTGATGATACTCCAATCATTCGTGGTTCTGCTCTTGGTGCATTAAATGGCGATCCAAAGTGGGAAGAAAAGATTGTAGAATTAGCTGCAACTTTAGATTCATATGTTCCGGATCCTGTACGTGATATTGATCACCCATTCTTATTACCAATTGAAGATGTATTCTCAATTTCAGGTCGTGGTACTGTAGTAACAGGTCGTGTAGAACGTGGTATTATTCACGTAGGTGACGAAATTGAAATTGTTGGTATTAAGCCAACAACTAAGACAACTTGTACTGGTGTAGAAATGTTCCGTAAGCTTCTTGACGAAGGCCGTGCTGGTGAAAACATCGGTGTTCTTCTCCGTGGTACAAAGCGTGATGAAGTAGAACGTGGTCAGGTTCTTGCTAAGCCAGGTTCAATTACTCCACATACTAAGTTTGAATCAGAAGTATACGTATTAACAAAGGAAGAAGGCGGTCGTCATACTCCATTTGTTAAGGGTTACCGTCCACAGTTCTATTTCAGAACTACAGACATTACTGGTACCATCGAACTTGAAGGCGATGCAGAAATGGTAATGCCAGGTGATAACGTTAAGATGATTGTAAGCTTAATTCACCCAGTAGCTATGGAACAAGGTTTACGCTTTGCGATTCGTGAAGGTGGCCGTACTGTAGGTGCAGGTGTTGTTGCTAAGGTTATTCAGTAATCTTTTTAAGATTATTTAAATCTTTTATAAAAAGTCATATGCTAAAGCATATGGCTTTTTGCTTGTTATATATGTATACCTTGTGTTATTTATTTTAA
>CAZTEN010000266.1:0-2751 GCA_964612495.1 uncultured Tissierella sp.
ATAGGCTGCCTTACCAAATTGGGTTTGATAATCCATTCTTCCTTCTCCTGTTATAACTAAATCAGCATCCTTGATGGTCTCCTCTAAATCAGTGTTCTGGATTATTATGTCTATCCCCTTGCTGATTTTTCCATTTAAAAATGCGAAAAGACCTCCACCGGCTCCACCCGCAGCTCCTGCTCCCTTAATATTCTCAATGTCTATTCCCAGCTTCTTTTCTACAATATAGGCAAAATTTCTTAAGCCTCTGTCAAGAGCCTGAACCATAAGGGAATTTGCTCCTTTCTGAGGACCATATATAAAGGCAGCACCATTTGTACCTGTCAAAACATTTTCTACATCTGTAGCTATTATAAAGTTAGATTCCTTAGTCCTTTCATCCATATTACTCATATCTATATCCCTGATTCCATTAAGCCCTCCGCCATTTAATTCTACTTCAATATTATTATCATCCAAGAACCTTATGCCTAATGCATTTAAAAGCCCAATTCCGCCATCATTTGTAGCACTTCCCCCAAGACCTATGATGAAATTTCTAATTCCTAAGTCTAGAGCATGTAGGATTAACTCCCCGGTTCCAAAGGTAGTAGTAAGCATAGGGTTTCTTTCACCTTCCTCCAATAGAGTCAAGCCCGATGCTCTACTCATTTGAATTATGGCTGTATCGTCATTTATAATTCCATATTGACATCTTATACGCCTAAATAAAGGATCCTTTGCAAATGTATTGATAATAATCCCCTCATTTGCCTCTACTAGAGTCTCCAAAGTGCCTTCTCCGCCATCTGCAATTGGAATCTTTAATATCTCTAAATCCTTATTAACCCTTCTAAAACCAGCTTCAATATTATTGCATACTTCTCTTGCAGTCATACTCCCTTTATATGAATCAGGTGCTATGATAATTTTCACTCTTCACACTCCCTTCATAGAGTATTATTTACCCTTATAAGTCCTATAATCCTCATAAATAATTAAATAAAAAAGCTATGAAATTTATCATACCTTCATAGCTTTTGTCCTAGATACCTAGACTTATATTTTTATGGGTTACAGCTTTTGAACAAAATCTTTACCAAATTCCTTACAATTTATAATAGCTTCCTCATCAGGATTCCAAAGTACCTTTATACCTTCTTGAACTACTTCAAGCTTTGCAGCCGATAGTTTTTCTTCAAGAATCTTAACGGATTCACCGGACCAACCATAAGAGCCAAAGGCAGCAACTTTCTTATTTTTAAATCCGATTCCCTGAATCATATCTAATAATCCTCCAACTGCATTCATAATACCTTTATTAACAGTTGAGCATCCAAACATAAATGCTTTTGATTTAAACAACTCAGTTATTATATCATTTTTATCCGTATGGGCAGCATTAAATAGCTTAATAACTACTTTATCATCAGCTTCCTTAATACCTGCACCAATAGCTTCAGCCATTCTTCTGGTGCCATTCCACATTGTGTCATATACTATAGTGATTTGATTTTCCTGATATGATTTAGCCCACTCCATATATTTTAATACTATCTGAGTAGGATTGTCTCTCCAGATAACTCCATGGGAGGTAGCAATCATATCAAGTGGAAGATTAAAGGAAAGGACTTCTTCAATTTTCTTTCCAACTAGAGCACTAAATGGTGTAAGAATATTGGCATAATATTTAATTGCCTCTTGATAAAGTTCAGCATGATCTACTAAATCATTATACATCAATTCAGATGCATAGTGCTGACCAAAGGCATCGTTACTGAAAAGTATGTTTTCACCACTCATATATGTCATCATGCTGTCCGGCCAGTGAAGCATCCTTGCTTCAACAAATGTAAGAGTAGCCTCTCCTATATTTAGTGTATCTCCTGTTTTTACTTCTACGAAATTCCAGTCCTCATGGTAGTGCCCCTTAAGTATCTTAGCACCATTAGAAGTACAGTATATTGGTGTATTTGGTATCTCCTTCATCAAAAGCGGAAGGGACCCGCTATGGTCAATCTCGCCATGCTGAGCAATTATATAGTCTATTTCATTTAAATCTATTTCTTTCTTAAGATTATTAACAAATTCCTCATCATAAGGCTTCCAAACAGTATCTATTAAGACAGTTTTCTCATCTTTGATTAAATAGGAATTATAGGATGAACCCCTGTTTGTAGAATATTCATCGCCATGGAATCTTCTTAATTCCCAGTCGATTTTTCCAACCCAGGTCACTTTATCTGTAATTTTAAAATTCATAACCAATCCTCCTTAGGTTTATTTGCAAATATACACTTATACAAATTTATACCCCAATTAGTATATTAATTGCAATTAGTTTTATCAAAGAGACTAGCAAGAATACTCCTTCCTCTATAGGTAGGAGATGAATTGTAACGAGATGACTATGCATAAAACCTCGGCCATCAGTGTTTGAGATTCCTGCAGGCGGTTTCATATATACCAAAAAACATTTGCTAAATGATATTGCAATAGAACAAGCATTCTGTTACTATATAAGTAACGAAGCATGTCTCGTCCTAATAGTGTATCTTAAATGGATGGAGGTGATACTGTGTATCTAACAATAAAACAGCAGCTTAAACATCTTACTAAAGAAGAATATCTCACCTTAAAAGATTTAACCCAGACTGCTAAAAACCTATACAATGTTGCCTTATATAATATTAGACAACAATTCTTTCAACATGGAAATTACCTTAACTATTATAAAAATTATCCATTATGTAAAGATAATGAAAACTATAA
>CAZTEN010000267.1:0-2740 GCA_964612495.1 uncultured Tissierella sp.
ATGGATCCTTTCCATCTAGTTTTCACTATTATTTAGAGCTTGCTATAGCCTTTGAAAGTTCCGTTATACTTGCAGTCAATTGGTTTAATTTCCCCTCAATTCTCACCAAAAGGTATATGGATATGACTATAGGAAAACCAAGATTTGCAACTCCAGCAAACATCTCTTCCATCTTATTACCTCCTTAGTTCTTCTACCTATTACCTAAAAAGGGCCTTTCGGCCCTTTCTTAAAACTCCATTTCATTGATATTAGTTGTTACGACTCTGGCTCCTGAGATTGTTACAAGGTCTCCATTTGCAGTTTCAAAGATGTTATTGGTAATTATAGTTTGCATTGCAGCTTCTATCTCACTGGGTATTAAATCTACCCTAGGGTCATCTAAACTAATACGGCTCACCTTCTCCAAAGCATCTAAAAAATCCATCTCCAATCTTACCTTATCCATAATTTCACCCCCTACAATCAGTGAACAACGAATAGTGAATAGTGAACAGTGACTAGAGGTCTATCTTAATAGTTTTTTCGTTTTTCGTTGTTCATTGTTAGCTGTTTACTAAAAACTCTTAACTCTTAGTTCTTAACTCTTAACTCTTAACTCTTAGTTCTTAGCTCTTAGTTCTTAACTGTCTTCTACTCTGCTGTCAATGCAGTTTCCTCTACTCGCTTTACCTTTAGTAAGGATTTACTCTGAAGACCTGCTAATGCCAATGCAGCGCCATGAAGATTGTCATCTAAGGCATTGACTTTAACGTTGTTTAAGGTCTTTGACTTAACTTTTTGCTTTCCATCTACTAATCCGTCATCTAACTCAAGCTTAAGTGAAAGTCTTTCCTTTATACCTATAACAGCCATATTCTCACCTCCATTCTTTATCAGTTAACAACCAACAGGTAACAGTACTTAAACCCCTATTCAAGTCCATTTGTATTCAGTCACCTGTTCTGCTGCTTAATTTACATATAGAAGAAGGAATGATTTTTTACTATTCAAAAAACAAAAAAACAGATTAAATTAATAATCTGTTTTTTTTGTTAACCTATTCACTCTTACCTCTTACCTATTCTAATCCTGCATCTTTTCTAATGGCTTCAACCTTATCAGTTTTTTCCCATTTCACATCTATCTCTTCTCTTCCAAAATGTCCATATGCTGAAAGCTGTCTGTAGATTGGTCTTTGAAGTTCTAAATCCCTGATTATTGCAGCCGGTCTTAAGTCAAAATGCTTATTAACAAGGTCTGTAATATCATTATCGCTAATCTTTCCTGTACCGGATGTATCTACATATACGGATAAGGGATGAGCAACCCCAATAGCATAAGCAAGGCCAACCTCACATCTATCTGCAAGTCCTGCTGCTACTATGTTCTTAGCTACATATCTGGCAGCATATGCAGCAGACCTATCGACCTTTGTAGGGTCTTTCCCGGAAAATGCCCCACCACCATGTCTAGCATATCCACCATAGGTATCTACTATTATCTTTCTTCCTGTTAGACCGGAGTCTCCCATAGGTCCTCCAACTACAAAACGACCTGTAGGATTTACATAATATTTGGTATTCTCGTCTAACATCTCTTTAGGTGCTATTTCAAGGATGACATTCTTCATTATATCCTCTTTAACTTTCTCTAAAGTAATATCCGGACTATGCTGAGTAGAAACTACTATATTCTCAATTCTTACCGGCTTATCATCATGGTATTCTATAGTTACCTGTGTTTTACCATCAGGTCTTAAATACCCTAAAACTCCTAGCTTCCTTGCTTCAGCAAGTTTTCTTGCCATTTTATGTGCTAATGAAATTGGTAGCGGCATAAGCTCCTTTGTTTCATTGCAGGCATAACCAAACATCATACCCTGGTCTCCTGCACCAATGGTATCTAGTATATCTTCACTTAATTCCTTGGACTCAAGAGCCTTGTCTACACCCATAGCTATATCCGGTGATTGTTCATTTATGGATGTAAGCACTGCACATGTATCCGCATCGAAGCCATATTTAGCTCTTACATAGCCTATATCTGCAACTGTTTGTCTAACAATCTTCGGAATATCTACATAACAATTAGTAGTAATTTCTCCGGATACCAACACTAAACCGGTAGTAACCATAGTTTCGCAAGCTACTCTTGCAACCGGATCCTGTGTAAGTATTGCATCTAATATTGAATCAGACACTGCATCACAGATCTTATCCGGATGACCTTCTGTAACGGACTCAGATGTAAATAACCATTTCTTCATTTATTTTCCTCCCATGTTTAATCAATATATATATGCAGTTTCGCAACTGCAATAAAAAAAGCCACTTCAAAAAGAAAGGCTTAAATTTGACATTACCTCATCTTTCAGAATCCAAATTCTGTGGGATTTAGCACCTTTGTCATATAACAAGGTTGCCGGGTATCATCGGGCCCATTCCCTCCACCACTCTTAATAAGGAGATATTTATTTTTATTCTTTGCTATTATGGAAACAATACGCAGTTTCCCTTACGATTTTTAATTTTAGCACACTGTATTATGATAGTCAATAATATTTTTAGATACTCATATGTTTCGCATTTTTAAAATTTTTTAAATTCATTTAAAAAATTTTAAAAAAATCAAAAAAACCCCTTGCAATTTTTATCGGAATGTCGTATACTAAAATAGTTGTTGAAGTTGAGCAACAAATAAATATCGGGGTGTAGCGCAGTTTGGTAGCGCACGTGGTTTGGGACCATGGGGCCGGGGG
>CAZTEN010000268.1:0-1377 GCA_964612495.1 uncultured Tissierella sp.
ATAGTGAACCAGATGCAAGTAAATTACCTTGGAAAGAATTGGATGTTGATATTGTATTAGAATGTACAGGATTTTATGTAACAAAAGCGAAATCTCAGGCACATATTGATGCAGGAGCAAAAAAAGTATTAATTTCTGCACCAGCAGGAAGTGATTTGAAGACAATTGTTTACGGTGTAAATGAACAGACCTTAACAGCAGATGATATTATTGTTTCAAATGCTTCTTGTACAACAAACTGTCTTGCTCCGGTAGCTAAGGTTATCCTTGAGAAATTTGGGGTTAAGAAGGGACTTATGACTACAATACATGCTTACACAAATGACCAACAAATTCTAGATAAGAGACATAAGGATTTACGTCGTGCTAGAGCAGCAGCGGAAAATATAATACCTACAACAACAGGTGCTGCTAAGGCAGTTGCACTTGTATTACCGGAATTAAAAGGTAAATTAAATGGATTCTCAGTAAGAGTTCCGGTACCTACAGTATCCCTTGTTGATGTAGTATTTGAAGTAGAAAAGAATACAACAGCTGAAGAAGTAAATGCAGTTTTAAAAGCGGCAAGTGAAAATGAACTTAAGGATATATTAGGCTACACAGAGGAGCCTTTAGTATCTAAAGACTTCCAAGGAGATTCTAGGTCATCTATAGTAGATGGATTATCCACAATGGTAATAGACAATATGGTTAAGGTTGTTTCATGGTATGATAACGAGTGGGGATATTCAACAAGAGTAGTAGATTTAGCAAAATTAATAGCAACTAAATAATTATTGATTAGTCGGGTTAAAACCCGACTAATCCTATTTATCATTTGAGAAAGGTGGGGTTCATATGAATAAAAAAACATTGAAGGATTATGATTACAGTGGCAAAAAGGTACTTGTAAGATGTGATTTTAATGTACCTATGGATGAGAATCTAAATATTACAGATGATATTAGAATTACAAGCTCACTACCTACAATCAACTATCTAATTGAAAATGGTGCTAAGGTAGTACTTATGTCTCATTTAGGAAGACCAAAAGGGGAAGCAAATCCAAAGTACAGTCTTCTGCCGGTAGCAAAGAGATTATCTGAGCTTCTAAAAAAGGATGTATTATTTGCAGGGGATAGCATGGTTGTTTCAGATAAGGTAAAAGAAATGATAAATACCCTTAAAGATGGGGATGTTGCTCTTCTGGAAAATACTAGATATAGAAAAGAAGAGGAAAAGAACGGTGAGGAATTTGCTAAAGATTTGGCTTCACTTGGGGACCTATATGTAAATGATGCCTTTGGAACATCCCATAGAGCTCATGCTTCAAACGTAGGTATTTCTAATATTCTACCATCTGCAGTTGGTTTTTTAGTTGAAAAAGAAATTAACGTA
>CAZTEN010000268.1:1387-2738 GCA_964612495.1 uncultured Tissierella sp.
TGCCTTAGAAGATCCTAAGAGACCTTTAATTGCCATTATTGGAGGAGCTAAGGTATCTGATAAGATTGGGGTTATAGAAAATCTATTGAATATTGTAGACACTCTTTTAGTAGGTGGAGGCATGGCATATACCTTCTTAAAAGCAAAGAATTATGGTATTGGTCAATCTCTTCTTGAACAGGATAAGGTAGATTTAGCCAAAGACTTAATGCATATGGCTGTAGCACAGGATGTGTCTTTAGTGCTTCCAAAGGATGTAGTAGTTGCTAAGGAATTTAAGAATGATACGGAATTTAAGACAGTTGATATAGATAAGATTCCGGATGACTGGATGGGACTTGATATCGGAGAAGAAACTATAAAGGATTTTAATGGTATAATTGCAGATGCTAAGACTATTATTTGGAATGGACCAATGGGTGTATTTGAAATGGATAACTTCAATAAGGGTACTTTTGCAATAGCCAAAGCATTAGCTGAATCTACTGGAGTAACTATTATTGGTGGTGGTGATTCAGCAGCTGCTGTTGAAAAGGCCGGATTAGCTGATAAGATTACGCATATATCCACAGGTGGAGGGGCTTCCTTAGAATTACTGGAGGGCAAGGAACTACCTGGAATAGAAGCGATTAATGACAGGTAGTAGTGAATAGTGAACAACGAATTAAAGGGGGAGTTGGATGCGAAGACCTATTATCGCAGGGAATTGGAAGATGAATAATACAATTAAAGATTCATTAGACCTTGTAAATAAAATAAAAGAGTATAGCTTAAATGAAGATGTAGAAGTAGTTGTATGTGTTCCATTTACAGCTTTAACTGAGATAAAAAAAGCTGTAGAAGGAACAGGTATTAAATTTGGAGCACAGAATATGCATTGGGAAGAAAAGGGCGCATATACAGGAGAGATTTCTCCCTTAATGCTTAAGGAAATAGGAATAGACTATTGTATTATAGGTCATTCGGAGAGAAGACAGTATTTCAACGAAACCGATGAAAGCGTAAACTTAAAGATAAAATCAGCTTTAAGTCATGGAATACTCCCTATAATATGCGTAGGTGAAACCCTTAAAGAAAGGGAAGAAGGAAGAGCTGAATCAGTAGTTAAAAATCAGATAATAAAAGGCTTTGAAGGAATACCTACTGAATCAATAAAAAGCATAGTAATTGCCTATGAGCCTATTTGGGCTATTGGAACTGGTAAGACAGCATCCTCAGATGATGCAAACAATATGTGTGCATTTATTAGAAACACTATCGAGGATATTTATGGTGAGGAAAAGGATAAAGTAAGGATTCAATATGGTGGCAGTGTTAAGCCGGAGAATATCAAGGAATTAATGGAAAAGTC
>CAZTEN010000269.1:0-2705 GCA_964612495.1 uncultured Tissierella sp.
TCAATAGTGCACCCGTGCTAGGTCATGGCATCAAATGCAGTGGTTGGAAATATTTGTATAAGGCTAAGATAAAATGTCGATTTACCCTTAAATTTGGGTATTGAAGTAAGGGTAGTAAGAGTTTTGTAAGGGGTATATACAGCACCTATAGAAATGTTAGTGGGTAGTCCAGACCAGCTAGATGAAAGTGAAGTTACTGCATATATATTTTCAATAGATGACGAGACCTTATGTCCTAATGAAAGGCATGTTGTCATGGCAATAGGACCTTCTTTTGGAAATTGGGATTTTGAGGATCCCAAGGACTATAAAAAAAGAAAGGCTAGGTCAACATATGTTTAAGAGAATGCATACTAGGAGTGAATGGGACAATCTATTTTGTTGTTGAGAATCCACAGTCATGGGAACTGGAACGCCTACTGTTACAGTATCAGGACTATCAGTAGCCAATGCTGTATTGAAGAAGTTAGGCAAAGAACCATTTGTTTATAAAAAGGACATGAAAAACTATGTTAGATATTTGGAAAAGCCAGTAACTAAGGATATGCTCTATGGAAGTTATAGACAAGAAGAAAAAAACATTATGCATAAAGCACTAAGTTGCAGAATGTGTGAACACCCAACTTGTACTAGACCAACAACATTGGATGTTCGAGGTATAATGAGAAGGGTAGCGGTAGGAAATTTTAAGGGTGCCTACAAAACTTGGTTAAAAACACCTGTGGATAATAATTTGTTAGATAAATTTGAAGCAAATTGTATAATAGTTCATGAAAAAGGAAATCCAGTTCCAATTATGCAGGTTCTTGATTTTCTTAAGGAGGCTATACATGAAAAAGACATATGATGCCATAGTTGTAGATGGAGGTATAGCAGGGTTATCAAGGAGGATTTTATGGATTTCAAGGATAAAGTTGTAGTTGTTACAGGTGGGGCAAAGGGAATAGGGAAAATAATAAGTGAAGAATGCAGAAAAGCCGGAGCAAAAGTATGCATTATCGACATGTTAGAAAATGATTATTATACTGGAGATATAGCTAATGAAAAGACCCTGGTAAGCTTTAGTGAAAAAGTAATTCAAGAATATGGGCGGGTAGATTGCCTTATTAATAATGCAATGGTAAGCAGAGGTGGAATAGATAATTGCCTATATGAGGATTTTAATTGCCATAATGATTTTGGGTGGACTCTGTATAATACAAATAGATGAGTTCATTGAAGGATATCATTTGGAAATGGGTGAGAGTATTGCGAAATTGGTGAAGAAAAAATAATAAAGATAATTGATGACTTTAATGATATTGTAAAGACAGTATAGAGCTTGGTGACATGGAAACCAAATATGGATAATAGTAAGCCCTTCACTTATTAAATTTCTTTTCTTGTTCGTTTCAGGTGTTCCTTTACTCGAAAAAAAGTATAAAGATAGACCCGATTTTATAGAATATATGGAGAGGAGAAATAAGTTTTTTCCTTGGTTTCCGAAAAATAAAGAGTAAGGAGGAAAGACAATGAAAGATAGATCCAAATATAAATATAAAATTCCAGTATTGATAACTTTTGTTTTGATGATAGGTGTAAATGCATTGGCTAACATACTACCAATAAATGGTATAAATACTGGACAGGTTTCGGATAATTATAGGAATTTGTTTGCTCCCGCTGCTATTACATTTTCCATATGAGGGCTAATCTATTTATTGCTCGCTGGATATACTGTTTATCAGTTTTTTAAGGCGGGAACAGGGAATCTAAGCATAAAGAAAATGAATATGGTAGGATTATTATTTTCATTATCCTCTCTTGCAAACACATTGTGGATTTTATCATGGCATTATGATTTTATAGGAATTTCAATGATACTAATGATTGCAATACTTGTAAGTCTTATATTAATAAATCTGAATTTAGCTAATGAGAATTTAACTAAAATAGAAAAGCTTCTTGTCAGATTACCTTTTGCAATATATTTTGGATGGATTACAGTTGCAACAATTGCAAATGCCACTACTTTATTAGTAAGCCTTGGATGGAATGGATTTGGAATATCAGAGGTTATGTGGACAATTATAATTCTTTTAGTAGGGGCTTTAATAGGAAACATTACCTTGACTAAAACCAAATCCATAGCTTATGGGGCTGTATTTCTTTGGGCTTATACAGGAATATTGATTAAACATATTTCCGAAGCAGGATTTTCAGGACAGTACCTTTCCATAATTATTATAGTAATAGCCTGTCTAGTAGTCTTTGCTATTAAGATGATAATTACCTCTAAACAGTAAACTCAGATTACCATTATTGGGTAATAAATGTTCAGATTTATAATTATTCCAGTAAGAAAGCATATAATTATCCTGTTTAGCCTTATCTAATTACCGCAACGATAAAAATAGACAGATTTTATCCATCCAGGTCGGTCTAAGAAACAGGAAACTCCAATAGTGATATTGGAAGCTCGTGACTTTAGTCATGAGAGGTTCACAATGAAGCAGTAAACAACATAGATAAATATTTAGAAACAATCGGCTAGACATACAAAAAACTGCATTAGGCAAAATGCAGTTTTTTTGATTCAAATTTTATTTTATTAACTTATGGTATTCTTGCAATGATTTTTTCTTGTGAGCAGACTTGCCGTTTTTTATACATGCAGCTATTCCTTTAGCAGAGGCTAAAGCAGCCGTCATTGTAGTAATATAATG
>CAZTEN010000270.1:0-960 GCA_964612495.1 uncultured Tissierella sp.
GCATTGTTTGGAAATTAGATAACAAGATGCCGGAGTTTATTAAGAAAAAGGCAAGTGGGAATGTGATGGTGGGGTAAATTAAAGTTTAGAGGATTAATGGAATAGATCCACGATGTGGTGGGAGACTTGTAGAAAGAAATGGGAAATATGGTGCGTTTATTGGGTGTAGTAATTATCCTAAATGTAGGTATGTTTCAAAGGAAGGGTAAGTACTAAAGTTTATTTACTTGGAGCTAAAATATGGACATGTTTGGAGAATTTGTATTAAAAAAAGAAGTCGATAAATCGTTATTAACTGAAGGATTTAATATACCTATTGAATTTCAAGTGATATTCAAAAGAAATATCGGGAAATTCCTAAAAAGGGGCGAATCTAAAGATATTGTTTTATATTTAAACGGTAAATCATATAAGGCACAAATAAAAAATCAAAATTTTGACGACATTAAATACAATAATCATAATGACATTGTTCAGGTTAGATACAATAAAAACAGTGATATTGCACAAAAATTTAGAACAATCTTTAATAATAGTTATAAATATATACAAGAGCAGCGAACTCATAAGAAGTTATTAGGTGATTATAGGGGCGGTAAAATCTATGTTAATATTCCTGAAGATATTAAAGAATATTTAATCATCTATACTACTGAGTATGAAGATTCATATTTACTTGATACTATTACGGCATCAGATATATTTAGTATTAAAGAAATTACAAAGGATCAACCGGGAAGGATATATGAGGAAAGCTTTAATTACGATGTAATTGATGAAAATGCTTCTTTAGTAATTGATAAAAGGATTGTCAAATTAAGAAGGTATAACAACTCGATAGGTAAAAATTTAAAAGAATTATATGAATATAGATGCCAAATTTGTGGCAAAAGAGTTGGTGAAATCTATGATTCGAATGTAGTAGAAGCACATCATATAGATAGTTTTATAAAGAGTCTG
>CAZTEN010000270.1:970-2701 GCA_964612495.1 uncultured Tissierella sp.
ATATGAATAATATTATGATCGTATGTCCAAATCATCATAGCATTATTCACGATGTTAATCCGCATTTTGATAAAAATGACAAGCTTTTAGTTTACAAAAATGGATATATAGAAAGCTTGCAAATGAATTATCATTTATGATTAATATATTTTTAAAGGATATGGACTCATTGCTTAAAAAAATAAAAAAGAAAGCTTATACAACTAATAAATTATTGAATGATAATTGTTTATAATAGGTGAAATGAGGATAAATTAATGTCTTCAAAAACTTTCCACCTCGCCAGCGGCGCAGAAGACAAATTCATAGAATTATTCACAGATGTATTCGGTATAGAAAACACCCAATACATTGCTTTGCAATACCCTTTTGTTGACATTTACGGCAACAATAGGTTTATTGACTTTGCCCTCGAAAGCGAGGATATTAAGATTGCAATAGAAATTGACGGTGAGATAGGTCATGACAAAAGAAAAATTTCCGATGAGAAATATTATGATGAGCTCATGCGGCAAAACAGCCTAATTTATGAGAACTGGAAGCTTTACCGATGGACGGACAAACAATTAGTGAAGTCTTCGGACAGGGTTAAGGATGAACTCACATTATTTTTAGGTGAGTATCCGGTATTCAAAGATTTGTTTGATTTCTTGCCTAAGCAAAAGGGTAAAATTGTTGAACTTAAAGACCATCAAAAGGAAGCATTAGATAATTTGGCAAAGCTTAGAGAAGAAGGAAATTCAATAGCTTTACTTTATCATGCCACCGGAACAGGCAAGACTGTAACGGCAGTGTCAGATGCAAAAGCTGTAGGTAAAAAGACTTTGTTTTTAGCTCACAGAAATGAGCTTATAACTCAAGCATATGATACATTTAGTGAAATGTGGACTGAGGCGGATGTTAATATGTATGCTGCAGAATCTAAAGAAAGCTATGGTGATGTAGTTTGCGGAAGTATTCAAAGTGTTAATGCCAACTTAAAACAGTTTGATCCGGAGGAATTTGATTATATTATTATAGATGAGGCACATCACAGTGCGGCTGATTCATATAAGAAAATATTGGGTTACTTTAAGCCGGAATTTACATTAGGGCTTACCGCCACACCTGAAAGGACAGACGGTGAGCAAATACTTGATTTATTTAAAAATGTTGCACACAAATTGGATTTGCAGACAGCAGTTGAGAGAGATGAGCTTGTTCCCGTCAGATGCATAAGAATAAAAACAAATATTGACTTGACTAATGTAAGATTTAATGGAATTAAGTATAATTTTCTTGATTTAGAAAATAAAATGTACATACCGGAAAGAAATAATCTAATTGTTGATACTTATGTTAATTATGTCAAAGATAAAAAGACTGTTATATTTTGTGTGTCTGTTAAGCATGGAGAAGAGATTGCATGTTTATTGAGGGAAAAAGGAGTTTCTGCTGAATCAGTTTCAGGAAGCACTAATTCCAAGAAACGAAAAGAAATATTGAATAATTATGAAACCGGCAATATAAATGTATTGTGTGCATGTGACTTATTGAATGAAGGTTGGGACAGCCCTAAAACAGAAGTGTTATTTATGGCAAGACCTACCATGTCTAAAACAATATATATGCAGCAGTTGGGAAGGGGCATGAGAAAATCCGAAGGCAAGGAATATTTGATGGTGTTTGATTTTGTTGACAATGCCAATATGTTTAATGAAGCATTATCAATGCATAGAATGTTCAATGAAA
>CAZTEN010000271.1:0-2689 GCA_964612495.1 uncultured Tissierella sp.
TATATCTTCACGCTCTTTAGACAAGGCTTTCTATATATTAGAGGACTGCCACAGGAAGAATATTAAACTACTTACATATAATGATTCCTTATATCCATCTATAGCAAAAGAATATACCTATGCTCCTACATTATTATTTTATAGAGGGACCATAATTGAGGATATTGAGGGGGTAGCAATAGTTGGCTCCAGAAAATGTTCATCCTATGGAAAAGAGCTTGCAATATCTGCAGCAGCTTTCCTTGCCCAAAACCATATTCCAGTTATTAGCGGTATGGCTAAAGGTATAGATGGCTATGCTCATATTTCTTGTATCAAGAATGGAGGCTATACTATTGCATTTCTTGGTAATGGAGTTGATATCTGCTATCCAGCTGAACATGGTGAATTAATGGATGGGATTATTGAGAATGGAGCAGTTATCTCAGAATATATGCCAGCTACCAAGCCAAGAGCAGAATATTTCCCCAAGCGTAATGGCCTTATATCCAGTTGGAGTAGTAAGGTTCTTGTAGTTGAGGCAGCTGAGAGAAGCGGAGCCCTAATAACTGCAGAAGTTGCCAAGACACAAGGCAAAGAGATTTTCGTAGCTCCTCATGAAATTTTTAGCAGCTCAGGTAAAGGCTCTAATCAACTTATTTCTCAAGGAGCAAGGGTATATCTAAATCCAACTCAACTACTAATATATAAGAACTCTACATATAATCCAACTAATAATACCAATTCCAATGATAAAGCTAGTTTAAATGATAATCAAAATTCATCTAATGTAAATTTAAAATCAAAACCAACAAGACTCATAGAATTATCCCCATTAGAAGAAAAAGTCATAGGCTCAATTAAAGATACGGCTTTAACAATCGAGGAAATCAGTATTAAGACTAATATTCCTCAATATGAATTAATAGAACTTCTTTTTGTAATGGAGCTAGAGGGAAAAGTTAGAGCTATTGGCGGTGGAAGGTATAACTCTAAAATAATACAATAACTTATAATCCCGGAACCTATTAGTTGCTTAGATTCCGGGATTATATTCTACACTATATCCCTATGATATTCCTGTAGGGATTTTTTATTGTTACTTGCTTTTCCGTTTTGTATATATGCCCCTATTCCCTTGGCACTTGCTAAAGCCGCAGTCATAGTAGTTATATAAAGTATGTTGTTTTTAATAGCAACCTTTCTGATATATGAATCGTCTATTTCACTTAATTTCGTTTCCGGGGTGTTTATTATAATGTCAATTTCTTTATTAGAGATTCCATCTGCTACATTAGGTCTTCCTTCATTCACCTTCTTTACTGTTTCACAAATAATTCCATGTTCATTTAAAAATTTACTTGTTCCAGCAGTAGCCTTTAACTTGAATCCTATCTTAGCAAATTCTTGAGCTGCCTCCAATACATCCGGTTTATCTGCATCATTTACACTTATTAATACCGTTCCGTATGATGGAAGCGGTGTGCGGGTTGCTTCCTGTGCCTTATAATATGCCAATTCAAAGGATTCCTCCATTCCCAGTACTTCCCCTGTTGAACGCATTTCAGGTCCAAGTACAGGATCTACCTCCGGAAACATATTAAATGGCAGCACGGCTTCCTTTACTCCATAATGAGGGATTTTCTTATTAACCAGCTTGCTCATATCATATTTCTTGCCTTCATAGTCAGCCATAATTATTTCTGTAGCTATTCTTGCCATTTGTATATTGCATACCTTTGATACTAAAGGCACTGTTCTTGATGCTCTTGGATTTGCCTCCAATACATATACCTTATCATCGGCTATGGCATATTGCATATTCATGAGCCCTATTACGTTCATTTCCTTTGCTATTCTCTTGGTATAGTCCACTATGGTATCTATATGCTTCTGGGGAATTCCTACAGGTGGAATTACGCAGGCAGAGTCGCCGGAGTGTACTCCCGCATATTCAATATGCTCCATAACTGTAGGTACGAATGCTTCCGTTCCATTTGATATAGCGTCTGCCTCTGCTTCTGTGGCATGACCTAAAAATCTGTCAATTAATATAGGTCTATCAGGAGTTACACCGACTGCTGCATTCATATATGTTCTTAACATATCTTCATCATGGACAATTTCCATCCCCCTTCCTCCTAATACATAGGAAGGTCTAACCATTAGCGGATATCCTATTTTTTCGGCAATCTCTACTGCTTCATCAATATTTACAGCCATTCCCGATTCAGGCATTGGAATGTTTAATCTGTTTATTATATTATTGAAACGGTCTCTATCTTCTGCCAGGTCTATGGTATCCTGAGAGGTTCCAAGGATTCTTGCTCCTGCCTTTTCTAATTCTCCTGCAATATTTAATGGAGTTTGCCCTCCGAATTGTACTATGACTCCAATTGGTTGTTCTTTTTTATAAATACTCAATACATCTTCAACAGTTAATGGTTCAAAATACAACTTATCGGATGTATCATAATCGGTAGATACTGTTTCAGGATTACAGTTGACCATAACTGTTTCATAACCTAAAGCCTTTAATGCAAAGGCAGTGTGTACACAACAATAGTCAAATTCTATACCTTGACCAATTCTATTTGGACCACCGCCTAATATCATTACCTTTGGTTTGTTGCTTGCTGTAGTTTTATCAGGTGCATTATATGTTGAGAAGTAATAGGATGCATCTTCGACACCACTAACAGGAATCGGC
>CAZTEN010000272.1:0-2252 GCA_964612495.1 uncultured Tissierella sp.
AGCATTGGTTAGGATTACGGTCTCAACTCCCAGTAGCTTGAACACCCTTATTGGTATTACAAGCTGCTCAAAATCATAGCCTTCATAGTAGTGAAATCTTCCTGACATACAGACCACCTTTTTCCCATGTAAATCTCCTATGATAAGCTTACCTGCATGGGACTCTACAGTAGATATTAAGAAGTTTGGTATGTCCTTATAGTCTATGACTGTTGGGTTTTCTATTTCCTCAGCAAGGCTACCAAGACAAGACCCTAAAATTAAAGCCAGCTCCACCTTATATCCTATTTTGTTTTGTATATAATCAGCACTTTTCTTAAAATATTCATAGTTAAATTCTTCTCTCATTAATATTCAACCCCTTAATTTTAATACCTATTGCTAGCTGAGACCTCTACATCATTATATAATAATCTAAAAGCATATTCAAACTTAAAGCGGTTGAAGATACTATTATCTTCAACCGCCTTAGACTTTACCTAAATCCTATCATAAAACAATGTCCATTTTCTCCAGCCAACATCACTCAAGCTCCTTGGGCATATTTTTCTTGAAGCATCAAAATGCCTCACCACATTTACTTTAGGTATATTATGCACATCCATCAGATACCTGATTAACTCTATAGCATTCTCCTGTGTTTTAGCAAAGTTTCCATCCTCATTTACGCATATCTCCAGTCCTAGGGAGTTGAGATTAGTAATTCCAAAGACACCTTTTCCATCCCCGCAATGCCATGAAGAATCATTATCGTTAACTAGCTGAATTACCTCTTTTTCATCTATGATATAGTGAGCGGAAGCCTTTCTATTGCCACCCCCAAAGTAGAGATAATGATTATGTGCACCTGCACCCTTTCTAGTATTTCCCGTATCATGGATTACTATATATTTAATCTTTGTTTTATGTCTTGATGAAAAGTTGTATTTGATAAGTTTCTTACTTATTTCCATATTTCCTCCTTCTTTAACTTTCTACCTTTAATAGATTCTTTTTTAGCTTTTTAAGTGCTGTATTTTTTATATTGACCACTGTCCTATAAGAAATGTTGAGTTCTTCTGCAATTTTATCTATTTTCTTACCTTTAATATAAAAATCAAAAATTATCTTTCTCTGCTTATCAGTTAGTTTGAGAATCGAATCTTTAACGTCTCTGCCCACCTCAAATCGTATGATTCTATCCAAAACATCCTCATTATTAGATTCCAATAAATCCACTAATTCCTCCTCACCATCAACCCCAATCTTCTCATTTAAAGACAGGCATACTTTGTTCTTGTTCTTGTCCAAGTAATGATACATAAGCATATGCTTTACATAGCCTAAGAAGTGGGTTCTCTTAGATTCATCATATGAATCTAAGCATTCCAAGACTAAGACTCTGCCTTCTTGCAATAGGTCTTCATATTCACTTGGCCTATTATAATACTTCCTAATTGAAGATATAATTAGGGGCTCAAGACTCTTCAGGAGCCTTTCTCGACTTAACCTATCCTTTTCCCTTGATTCCTTTAACAACATATTGATTTCCTCGTACATACTTCCTCCTCAGAGGAAGGCGCCTTCCGTATTCCTAGGTACATTTAATATATACTAAGCCTAGATAAAAGAAAAAAGTGGACTTAAACATAGTCCACAATGGAAGCACGGAATGAATTATATGGATATTTACATAGAGTTATCTAAAAAAAGGACTTTGTAAGAAGTAAATACTTACTCCTAACAAAGTCCTAATCTTTATTCCTATTTTATCTACTTAAAAATTCTCTTCTGGATTCTTCCGGTACAAGGCTTCCTCCCGTACCCCAGCACATATGAATGGTGTTTTCATCCTTATATTTATCTATTGTAAATATCGGTCCTAAGAATCCTGCAAAAGCTGAAGGCTCAAGGAATATATTCTCTTCAGTATAAAGAGCCTTTAGGAATTTATATAGCTTTTCGTCTTCGATTGTGAAGCAGCCTGATAAAAGCTTCTCCATAATATGACCTACAAAAGAGGATGGTCTTCCAACTGCCAATCCATCTGCTTCTGTTTTATTGTCTAAGCCTATATCCTCTACTGATATTTGGTCATGCTTTCCTGTGGCAAGTCCTAAAAGCATTGCCGGTGAATGAGTAGGCTCAGCAAAGTAACATTCAACATTATCTCCATATATAAGTTTAAGTCCATAGGCTACACCACCGGGACCTCCACCTACACCGCAAGGAAGATAAACTGAATCATTAAATATAGACAAATTTGACTTATC
>CAZTEN010000272.1:2262-2609 GCA_964612495.1 uncultured Tissierella sp.
TCAATTATAATGCCCTTATTCTCAAGCTGCTTTTTAACTCTCATTCCACCGACGGCATAACCCATAAATAGAGCCTTTGAATTTTCATCATCTATAAAGTAGCTATTTGGATCCTTATCAGATAGGGCTCTTCCTTCTTCAACTGCCTTGGAATAATCTTCAGGGTATTCTACTACAGTAACCCCCCGGGACCTTAGCATATCCTTCTTCCACTGCTTGGCATCTGAGGACATATGGACTATTACCTTAAATCCCACCTTTGCACTAATGGTGCCAATGCTTAGTCCAAGATTACCGGTGCTGCCCACTTGAATAGTATAGTTAGGGAAAAAGCTTATAAATTTTTC
>CAZTEN010000273.1:0-2600 GCA_964612495.1 uncultured Tissierella sp.
AACCTTCTTAAGAAGCTCCCACTTCTAAATGAAATGAAAGTGGTGAGTGATTCACTATTTCCTAATAGGGTAAGATATACTTAAATACATTTTGAGGTGAATATTTAATGGAATCTATTAAAATCATGGTAGCAGAACACGAGAATGTTCGTCGTATGCTTAAGGTTATAAGAAATATATCCTATAGAGTTCTTACTAATGGCCAATATGATATAGATGATTTTCCCAGAATCATAGATTTTGTCAGAACCTATACAGATAAATTACACCATGGGAAGGAAGAGGATATACTCTTTGCTACAATGGAAAAGGAACTTGAGAAGCTGGCTAAGTCAGGTGCCATCAAGGGAATGTACATCGAGCATGACAGTGGCAGATTATATATGGCAAACTTGGAAAAGGGTCTTGCAGCCTTTAAAGAAGGCAAGGATGAAGCAAGACTAGATATTATAGCTAATGCTATCTGTTATTCAGACCTTCTTGACAGACATATTGAGAAGGAGAATACTGCCATGTATTCTTTTGCTGAAAGAATGCTGCCAGATGAAATAAAATCATATATAGATGAGGAGAGCAGGAAGGTAGACATTGAAGCTACAGCTAAAGGTACTCAAGAGAAGTATGCATCAATGTTAGCTGAATTAGAGGAAAAGTATAGCTAAGGCCAAGGGCTTTAGCTATTATATTCACCTAGTTATATCTTCCAGCCCATCTTTATCTAAGAGTATAATCCTCTTATTCCCCTTTTGCTCAATCAAACCCTGGTCCTGAAAAGCTGTAAGCTTTCTGCTCAAGGTTTCTTGACTCATACCTATCTGAGAAGCAAAGTCTCCCTTAGTCATATTTAGCACTAATTCATCCTTATCCCCTGTCATTTTTAATAGGGCTGTGGCAAGTCTATGCTCTACAGAGTGAAGGTTTATATCTTCTATAAGGTTCTCCGCAAACTCCAATCTACGACTTAGCTCCCCCATGACTTTAAAGGTAATAGATGGATATCTTTCCATTATGATCTTTAGCTTACTTCCTTCTATGACACACATATGAGTCTTTTCAAGAGCCTGAGCATCTTCTTGAAGAGGAACTGAGTTAAAGAGTGATAGCTCACCCATAAAATCTCCAGGCTCAACTATTCTTATGACCTGTTCCTTGCCATTAGAACTTATCCTTGAAATCTTAACCCTGCCCTTATGGGGTACATACATTTTATCTCCAATATCTCCGGCTGAATAGATAATTTCACCCTTTTCATATGTCTTAACACTTGTAATAGATTCAACCTCAAGCATCTCTTCTAAGGTAAGATTACTAAATATAGGAACAATCTCTATACAAGTTCCTTGACCCTTGCATTCACAATCTTTGCTATTCATATAAGCCTCCTTTTACTCTACCCCTAGCGCTTTAAACACAGCTTCCTGCGGTGTTGAATAAAATATTATGCTAAAAGCACCCATTAAATCCGATGGCACTGTTCCCATCTCTGCTGCAGATGTTATTGGTAGTAACACCTTCTTAGCACCACTATCTAAACATACTTGCAATACACTAGCTAATTCCTCTACTTTTATAATTGTTCCACTGATACTAATATCACCTAAAACAGCAAGGCTACTTAGGGTTGGCTTATTTAGTGCTGCTGAGGAAATTGCAATTAGTGTAGATAGGGTTAAGTATTTAGTGATTCCTATTCCATTTAAATCCTGATAATTAATAATATAATCTTTTGTTGTAGTACTAATAGAATTGCTAATCATACGACCATTAGCCTTAAGATAGTTAAAGGCAGTATTAGTAGCCTCTTTAGCTTCTCTATCAGTACTTAGTCCTGTGCGTTCAAATTTCCCATTGCCCGGTAAAACTTGTGTTTCCAAACGATAGACCCCTATCATACCGGTTTTACCTCTTGATACTGTATATACATGCCCTGGGTTACTAATACCTTCTGGAATCAACTTCCCTCCACCTTGTTCCGGAACTGATACATAATGCTCTTCAAAGGTTTCATTATCTATATAGGAGAAATTTACATCATAAAATTCCATCCCGCCTATCTTTTTAAGCTGTTCTTTTACACGTCTTCTTAATTCAAGTGAAATTGTCACTATCTCAGCTATTTCTTCTTTTGTAATTTCCCCGTTTGGATATAGAAGCTTGGCAAATCCTGAAATCATTTTTCTGACACCAATAACATCACGTTGGTTTAAATTAGAACCAAATCTAAAATATTTATCACTAATATCACTAAATTGTTCTTTACGCATTTCACGCATAAATTCAGAGAGATAATCAGTAATAAATCCGTATTCATTTGTAAAGAAGTCCGGTCTATACTTGGGTATTTCCCAACCAGGAATATAACAATGCATACGGTCAAAGAAAGCAGTATCATAAGCCATAGCTTCTGGAAATGGCTCGAACAAATGAGAGGTTTTTAGTAATACATCTACACTTTGATTAATATTACCTACAAAAACCATAGAAGCACTTGCAGCCTTCTCCTCTTTACCACGAGCAAATGATCCCGATGCCATATAGTCCTTCATAATTTGAATCCCATCTTTATCCTTAAAGGTTATACCTGCAACCTCATCAAAAGC
>CAZTEN010000274.1:0-2557 GCA_964612495.1 uncultured Tissierella sp.
TTATTGTTAAAGTTGATTTTCCGCCTAATCTAGACAGTGAATATAAAAAGAAATTAATGGTTTTAGTGGAGAAGGGTTGTACCATAAGTAATACATTAAAAAACACATCTGTGTTTGAATTAGTAGACAATGAATTATCCTAGGTTTTTTATTTTTAAAAATAAGGGACATTATTTATAGTTTTAACATATTACAATAAGGGGGATTAAATATGTTAAAGAAGATTAATGGATTAAGAAATTTAATAGGCAATACACCATTATTAGAAATCCAACTGCAATATAAAGGGGAAAACCATACAATTTATGCAAAAGCCGAGCATTATAACTTAAGTGGAAGTATAAAGGATAGGATGGCCCTACATATTATTGAGCGGTCATATACTAACGGAAGTTTAAAAGAAGGCGATAAAATAGTAGAAGCCACTAGCGGTAATACAGGCATTTCTTTTTCAGCCTTAGGAGCTGCCTTTGGTCATGAAGTTCTAATATATATGCCTGACTTTATGAGTGATGAAAGAAAGCATTTAATTAGAAGTTTTGGGGCTAAAATCCAATTGGTAAGCCAGGAAGAGGGAGGATTTATAGGTTGTATAAGGATGACTGAAGATTTAGCCTCATCCAATAAGAATGTCTTTTTACCTTATCAGTTTTCCAATGAATACAATTGCGATGCTCATTATAAGTCAACAGGGCCTGAAATCTATAAGCAGTTAGAAAATTTAGGTTTAAAGGCAGATGCAGTAGTTGCCGGAGTAGGTACGGGCGGTACTATTATGGGCATAGGCAAATTTCTAAGAGGAAAGAATTCAGCTGTAAAGGTTTATCCTCTAGAGCCTTCCAATTTACCAGTCATGACTGAAGGACAGGGAAAAGTTGTAGGTGAACACAGGATACAAGGTATAGGGGATGATTTCATTCCGGACTTAGTTAATTTGGACTTTCTAGATGATGTAATACAGGTGGACGATGGTGATTCCATTATTATGGCACAAAAGTTGGCATTGGAATTAGGACTGGGGGTAGGAATATCATCAGGAGCTAATTTTCTAGGGGCTTTAATTGCACAAGAAAAGTTAGGAAGGGATGCCATAGTTGTAACTGTATTTCCGGACGATAATAAAAAGTATTTAAGCACCGATTTAATGAAAGAAGAGCCTGTTAAGGATTATTTTATGACCAAGGATATAAAACTGATAAGTGTTATAGCACATAGATGAAAAACATAGGAAGAAATGTAAGCTTGCATCTGTCATATTACAGAAGCAAGCTTACATTTCATTTTACCTTGCTTCTATAGGTAAATCCGGACTAAACAAGGGAATAGGCAGGTATTTAAATCTGCTGTTTTTATGCATTTTATCAATTTTTTCTTTTATTTCAGGATCTTCGATTTTACCTTTTCGTATATACCTATTTAATATTTCATAGGTGAATCCAAAAACATCCTCATCTGTTTTTCCTGTTAATCCATCGCTAGGTTTTTTCATTACAAATTTATCCGGAAGACCAATATATTTTCCGATTTGTATAACCTCATCTGATGTCAACAAGCCTAATGGGGAAAAGGCACCTGCAGTATCTCCATATACAGTTGCGTAGCCAATCCAATCCTCTGATAAATTGCTTGTATTTATAACCCTACTATCATCTATTGATTGGGATATGGCATAGAGTAAGGTCATACGAATGCGTGGTGGTAGATTTAGTCTAGTTTGATTCGAGATTTCTGGGATTATGTCTCTTTTAATTTTATTTAAGGAGTACTCAAAATGATTAGTTATATCTCTAATATTAACTTCAGTACTTTTAATCTCTAGGAAGGAGACTATCTCCTTGGCGTATGAGATATCATCCTGTATTCCATTAGGCATAAGTACACCTATTACATTTTCTTTTCCAAGGGCTTTTACACATAGTGCTGCTATCACAGAGCTATCTTTGCCACCGGAAATGCCTATAATAGCCTTATTACCGCCTGAACTTTTTAGACTGGTCTTTATCCAAGCTATTAAATTATCAGTTATTTTCTCTAGATTATTTTGTTCTAATTTCATCTATTTCACCTCCTCAATTTCATTCCTAATGATTCCATGATCTTTATTGCATACTGGTGATTTTTAATATCTTTGCTTAAACAGAGCTTAGTATCCACTATTATTGTAGCATCTGGGAAGGCACTTTGTACACAAATAGCATTTGCTAGGACACATATATTTGTTTCCACTCCAACGAATTCAAATTTTTCAATTATATGCTTCTTAGGAATTATATAACCATAAGTCCAGTAATAATATAAAAAGCCATTAGAATCATAGGCTTCATTTCTAACTTTTTTAGGTCGGCATCCCCATAAATATAAATGTAAGCACCGTGCAAAGTAATTTTTTCATTTCTTTCACTCCTGTAATTAATGTCTATCTCAGAACGGGAGCGTATCGTCAAAGTATTTGTTTTCATTAAATGTTTTCTTTTCTGAGATAGCTTTGCTGATAGCCCAATCAATCGGAGCAGTCGACTTCAGATGATAGTAATATAAATCGACATACTTCGTGTTG